>CALXLB010000012.1 GCA_944389085.1 uncultured Spirochaetaceae bacterium | reverse complement strand
CAGATGGCCGGCATCTATCATCTCAAACCAGAGAGATGGAGAAAGATCCACACGCTCTCCGTATGAAACAGCTCTGAACAATTCCATCGCAGAACGTGCATCATCTGTTGTATAGAGAGGTTCTACTGGTTTTTCACCATGTCGTTCGCGTTTCCTGCTCTTCCATTCAGCTTCGCTTTCCTGTATATGCGCGCTGTCTTCCAGCATTATCGCGGCAAGACGCAGAGTTGCGCTTGTCGAATAGATGGGGCCGCTATACCCTTCTTTCACCAGAAGGGGAATTCTGCCTGAATGATCTATATGAGCATGAGTAAGCACAACTGCGTCAACAGCGGATGGAGAAAAAGGAAGGGCCTCCCCCATCTTCTTCTCGTCACTTCCCTGCGGAAGCCCAAGATCGATAAGCACGGAAAAACCATCATGCTCCAGAAGAAATGAAGACCCTGTAACTGTGCGTCCTGCACCGAAAATCGTCAGCTCCATACATCCTCCTGGATAGATTGTACCATCCAGAAGGAGAAAGCTGTGTGGATTTCACTCGAAGAATAACTGATATACGTCGTCCTTAGTCTTTGAAGAACGGAGCATCCTCACAAAAAGATCGGATGAGCAGACTTTGGCAATCGAAGAAAGTATCTGGATATGCTCTGCAGGATTCTCGGCAGGAGCCAGTACCAGAAAGAAAATTGAACTTGCATCTGAGCCTCCGAAATCGATGCCGAGACGGGAAATGCCAATCATAACAGAGGCATTCTTCAGCCCTTCGATTTTCGCATGAGGAATGGCAATACCATTCTCCATTGCAGTAGACCCCAGTCTTTCCCTCTCCATAATCGCTGAGACAATCTCATTTGTCTCAGAAGGAAGAAGTCCATTCTTGCTGCCATAGAGCGCAACCAGCTCTTCAACAGCCTCCTTTCCGTTCCTTGCTGTCATAGGAACTTTAATCAGATCTTTATCAATAGCTTCAAGAAATGCCATATCATACCTCCTCGAACTGCTGCCAGATGCTGTCATCTGTATCACGTACAACAACAACCGGACAGGGGGATGTGCGGAGCATCCTGTCATTTTCGCTTGTCAGCTCATCACGCCTTGAGCGTATCGCATTGACTTGCCCCAGGACAAGCAGGTCGATTTTATTGCTCTTTATATAAGAGATAATCTCTTTATGAGGAGACCCTTCAAGGGCTGATGCAGTGATTTCCACATCCTTGGAAGCAGCCAGACGCTCTGTATGTCTGATATGCCGGCCAGCATCTTTTTTAAGGTCCTCAAGGAATTCGTTCTTCTCCTGATCTACGAATATGCGTGACCTCACGAGATCGCCAAGCGCTTTTGTGTTGACAACATATACAGCATGAAGCTTTGCCTTGCTTGCAGATGCAAGAAGAATTGCATACATAGCGGCTGTCATTGAGCCTTCGCTTCCATCAAGATAGACGAGAATTCTGCTATATGGGGTCTTTCCCATCATCTGCCCTCCCTTTCCATTCTGTTTTTAACAGTCTTCATCTGGATCATGCTTTCCCTTTCAGCTTCCTCAATGCGTCCTGTAAGGTAACGCACAGTAGCTTCGCGGTCTGGTATCACCAGCTTCTCCAAGGAGTTAACCTTCCTGATTGTTTTTCTTACTTCTCTTGCCAGCCTCATAATCGAGACTTTCAGCTCAGACATCTGGCCCATCAGAGAGAGTACATCTCGATATCGATTGACTGCGACCTCCGAAAGCATACTTGTCCCCTCAGGAGAGAAGAAAGGACCTTCTCCGGTAAACTCGGTACTGACTTTAGGAAGTTCCACTCCCATTACTTTTCTCTCCCCCAGGGAGATGGAGCTCGTGATATTCACGGCACCCGCGAGATTAGCGACCTTGAGCCTACCCATATGCATAATAGCATCTTCAAGGGCCTCGGCAGCCTCGCTGAGAGCCCTTTCAACTCTATTCTGATAATCCACAGCCTGGTCAACAAGCGTCAGAAGCTCTGAGACGAGAATTGATCTTTTCTGATCAAGAAGATCATAGCCCGTTCGGCTGAAAGCAAGCTCATCTTTTATTCTCATCAGATTGCTTCTGGTAGGCGCAATATTCGTGTTCATCCCTGATAATGCTCCTCAATCTCTTCATCCGTCAGACGCTGAAGCTCTTCAGCAGGAAGGATGGAAAGGGCTTTCCATCCAAGATCAAGAGTCTCCTCGATGGACCTGTCTTCATCAAAACGCTGTCCGACAAAGCTCTTCTCGAAGAAATCACCGAACTCCATATACTTATGATCGAGTTCCGTAAGCTCTTCTTCACCGATGACGGAGGCAAGGTTCCTTACTTCCTGAACATGTGAATAGGATGCAAAAAGCTGATTTGAAAGATGTGGATGATCGGCACGTGTCATACCTTCCCCGATACCATCCTTCATCAATCTCGAAAGAGAAGGAAGGCAGTTGATAGGCGGATAGATGCCTCTTCCATGCATATCGCGGTCGAAAACTATCTGCCCCTCCGTGATGTACCCGGTAAGGTCCGGAATAGGATGGCTGATATCATCGTTCGGCATGGTGAGAATAGGCAGCTGGGTTATAGAACCTGTCTTGCCCTGGATTTTTCCGGATCTTTCATAGATCTCTGCGAGATTGGAATAGAGATATCCGGGATACCCTTTTCTTGAAGGAATCTCGCCACGCTGGGTTGAGATCTCTCTAAGGGATTCGCAGTAGTTTGTCATATCAGTCATTATGACAAGCACCTGCTTGCCCTTATCGAAGGCAAGGTGCTCAGCTAAAGTCAGAGCCGTACGCGGTGTAATCGTCCTCTCAAGAGATGGATCATCGGCCAGAGAGAGGAACATTGCGACGTTATCAAGTACTCCAGTCTCCTCGAATGAGTCGATGAAATACTTAGCAACATCATATTTGACACCCATGGCTGCAAAGACAATAGCAAAATCACTCTTGCCACCACGCACCTTTGCCTGTCTGACTATCTGAGCGGCAAGCTGGTTGTGCTCCATACCGTTACCGGAGAATATCGGCAGCTTCTGTCCCTGAATCAGCGTCATCATGCCATCGATGACAGAGACACCAGTCTGGATGAAATCTCTTGGATACTCACGGGCTGTCGGATTCATAGGAACACCATTGACATCCCTCTCATCCTCAGAAGCAGGAACAGCTGCACCATCACGGCTTTTACCAAGCCCGTTCATGACACGCCCCAGCATCTTCTCAGAGACACCAAGAGTCAGCGGTTCTCCGAGAAAATGCATCTTCGTATCAGGGAGATTAAGACCATCTGTTCCCTCAAAGCACTGTACGCAGACAGCATCATCTGATGTATCAAGAACCTGGCCGGAACGTACAGTCCCATCCGGAGCTATGATTTCCACAAGCTCGTTGTATCCGACGGGATGGGTATTCCTCATATATACAAGAGGACCATCAATACGCGATGCTCCAGCATATTCACGTCCAGATAGAAGTGATTTATCCGTTTCTTTCAAAAGAGAATCACTGTTCATCATATAAGCTCCCCAGCTGCATTATCGAACGCTCAAGCTTCAGCTCCAGTCTGTCGATATCATCAGCTTTGTCGTTTGCGACGCTGAAACGCATCTTGGCAATATCCTGCACAACCTGCAGACGGCGGATTTTTGCCATAGGAACACCCTTCTGGATTGCCTCAGATCCAAGATCATAGTACCGAAGTATGATATCAAGCATCTTTGTCTGCTTCTCGATTGAGCAATAACGATCAATCTCATCGAAGGCATTCTGCTGCAGGAATGCTGTCTTGAAAAGCGAACATACTTCAAGAATGAAGTTCTGGGAATCAGGAAGAGCATCCGGCCCGACAAGCTTCACAATCTGCTGCAGCCTGACCTCCTTCTGCAGAAGCTCCATGATTTTCTGCCTGTTGCTGTACCACTTGTCCTGACTGTGCGCATTCCACCATTCCCTGACTTCATCGGTATACTCTGAATAACTGTCAAGCCATGAGATAGCCGGATAGTGGCGTGCAGAAGCCAGAGAGCGGTCAAGACCCCAGAAAGCACGGACGAAGCGCTTTGTATGGGATGTGACAGGCTCGGAGAAATCACCACCAGGAGGAGAAACAGCACCGATAACGGATACAGAACCTTCTCCTCCGCCCAGCGTCTTCATATGCCCCGCTCTTTCATAGAACTGGGCAATACGTGTCGGAAGATAAGCCGGGAAGCCTTCCTCTGCAGGCATCTCTTCCATACGTCCGGAAAGCTCTCTCAGAGCCTCTGCCCAGCGCGATGTCGAGTCAGCCATGATAGCAACATTATATCCCATGTCGCGATAGAACTCCGCCATGGTGATACCTGTATAGATGGAAGCCTCACGGGCAGAGACAGGCATATTGGAAGTATTCGCGATCAGGAT
>CALXLB010000011.1 GCA_944389085.1 uncultured Spirochaetaceae bacterium | reverse complement strand
AGGTCTCTCATCTCCTCTTCTACGAGGTCGATAAGGTCTGGGTCATCAACCTGATCGCACTTGTTGATGAATACGATGATTGCAGGTACACCAACCTGGCGAGCAAGAAGGATGTGCTCCTTTGTCTGAGCCATAGCACCATCTGTAGCAGCTACTACGATGATAGCTCCGTCCATCTGTGCAGCACCTGTAATCATGTTCTTGATGTAGTCAGCGTGGCCCGGGCAGTCTACGTGTGCATAGTGCCTGTTCTGGGACTGATACTCAACATGTCTTGTGTTGATGGTGATACCACGAGCCTTCTCCTCCGGTGCATTGTCAATTGCATCGTAAGCAAGGGCCTTGTCACCGAACAGTCTTGCGCAATGCATTGTGATTGCTGCTGTAAGGGTGGTCTTGCCGTGGTCGACGTGACCGATTGTACCTACGTTTACATGTGGCTTGGTTCTTTCGAATTTTTCCTTAGCCATCAGTTCCTCCTTGTGGCGTGTGCCACAAAAACAAAGATATCTAATAAAGGCCCAAGCCTTTATATCTCAGAGACAGCTGATCGCGTCAGGAATCAAAGGGTTTCCAGAGGTCGATGAATCAAAGCTCATCGACAATGGCCGAATTTTCTAAAAAAGACCGGTTCCGGAACCACCTTATCGCCATCGGCAATCGGTTTGGCTCTTCTGTCAGACTCATCCCCAAAGGGCATGGTCAGACACCTTGACTAATTTACACAAACGCAAATTCTTTGTCAACAGATTTTCAATTCTTTTATAGAAAATAAATTAGAAGGGTTTCTCCATATACCAATTACGTATCCTTACACCATTTCGAACCACAAAATTCTCACGAACAACCTCATATCCCATATGGTGGAAGAAAGATCTGGCCGTATCAGAAGCATATACGCTGATTACGCCCTTCATTTCAGCCTCAAGTGCTTTTAGAAGAAGCTTACCGACACCATGTCCCACATCCCCTGCCCTAACGTAAAGCATATCAACGTATCGATCGGGCGTAGAAGCACTAGCAAAGCCACAGAGAGAACCATCATCCGCAACGGCAACGATTGAATACTGATCGGAGAACCTTTCAGCCCAGATTTCCGGATCGATATCGTCAGGCGCCCATGCACTAAGTTCCTGATAAGTATAATCAGAAGCGCAGACTTCCCAGACAGTCTTCCTGAAAAGCTCTGCAACCTCTGCAGCATCTGACAATCCGTATCTCCTGATTCTCATGCCTCAATGGTAACAGACATCGGATTATTCAGGATAGCACTCTTGCCCAAACTCGCTCGATTCTTTACTTTACTGCAAGGAGAAAACAGATGAGAACAATTGAATATAAGACACATGGAACATGTTCAAGAGCGATAACATTCGATCTCGATGACGATGGAAGAATCCATAACCTGCGCTTCAACGGTGGCTGCAATGGCAATCTCCAGGGAATCGGGAAGCTCTGCGAAGGTCAGAAAGCCGAGGAAGTAATGGAAAGGGTTAAAGGTATAAAATGCGGCATGAAGCCTACATCCTGCCCCGATCAGCTGTCAAAGGCGATCGAAGAAGCACTTCATGCCTGATTGAAGATCCCTCCCAGACACGCAGCTGAGAGGGATTTGTTTTCACCAGAGAGCCCTTCCCATCTGGAATCCGATTCCAAGCTTTGCCTGAGGACGGAAACTTATTCCTCCGTTATTCAATATATCGATAGTCGGTTCGAACATGAAAGAAGCATAGATATCCTCTGTAATGCAGTACTGGACTTCCGCAAGGATATCAACACCATATGTCAGTGCAAACATATTGTTGCTGTCGTAATATATATCATCGGTAATTAAGAATAGTGAAATACCAGCACCTATTGCCAGTACAAAACGGGCGGGAAGTACTATCTTGTAGCCGAATCCCATAGCCGAATCAACGTAAAGTGAAAACTTCCCCGGACTTGGCAGATTCGCAGGATAGCCAACGCCTATTCCTCCATAATAGAACAGCGGAGTCCCAAAGAGATGGCTCTTTCCATGGAAACCGCCACCGAAACCACTGACAAACGAATCAGCTCCCTGTGTTCCTAAATAAGCACCATAGATAGTTGCATTGCTCTTGCGCATCGGATACGAGAATCCATCGGTCTCAGATTCTGCGAAAACAGATGAGAGAACAATCCCTGCAAGCAAAAAAACAAGTATGAGTTTTTTCATAGGAAATACTCCTTCTGCTGGGGTGGAAGAAGAGCATGATAGTAACACCAGCAGTATGGTGAAATTCTAACTGGCGGAATCTGAAACCGTCAAGAAAATCAGATATTTATCCCCCGTGCAGTCAGGAAAGCAACGAAATCATTATAGATTGAGATATCAGCGATGACCTCCTCACCGTCCATTGCAAGCCCTTGGCATGATGTCAGAGCAATGAAATCAGGTACTGTGATGATCTCATCTTTATCAGCACGTTCGAAAAGATAAGGCACACTGGATTCTCTGAAGCTCTCATTGCCATTACGCCTCTCCCAGTCAGTAATCATCGCAACAGTCGAGCGCTGGGAAAGCCACCCTTCTATCTCCCTCATGGGTGTTCTTATAAAACGCCGCGCATAAGCCGAGAGCGAATAATAGTCATCGTAATCTGGAATCATAGAGCCTCCGGGAATATGATAGCATACCATATTCATAAAAGTCTCCAATATCAGATATGGCCTATTCCAGAGCAGCTTTAATCCTTATCAGAAAGCATTACCTATCACAGGAGCAGATGTCCAGCCAAAATCGAATTCAGTGACTATCGATGAATTACCTCTACTATTGGAAATATCAATTTCCTTCAGATCCCCTCTTATCTGACTCGTTACATCTGATGACTTCTCAAAAGCGTCGCTGCCATCAGTAAATGTTATCTCAACCTCTGCCGTCTGGGACTTTTCTTTATCATATCCAATGATCATCGCATCAATTCCAACATCTGCACTGCTATTACCTTCCTTAACAAGAACATCAAAGACTATATCCGTGCTAGCAAGGACTTCTCTTGTTTTGAGGTTCATTTCAGTTGCAAACCCAGATAAAGTACCAGTTGCTTTTTCCACATATTCGACACGATTATTACTCAATTGATTGGTCCAGCCTCTGAAAGCACCAAGCAATGGAACCATATTAAGCTTGATTTCGCTGCCGTCAAAACCAGATATAGTATCCTCAACTGCAAACGACTGTGATTCAATCGGGATTTCATCCGTATATGAGATTATACCAGCTGGAGTAATCTTAATCCCTTTTCCTTCAATATATGCGAATAAATAAAGGCTCTTCGGGCATGAATGTGGGTAATCTGTCATAGCGAAATACTCCCTAAGATACTTGCTTCAAATGAATTGGACGATTAGGAAGAGGTATCCTGATGTCAGAGCATACAAGATAAATCATATCCA
>CALXLB010000010.1 GCA_944389085.1 uncultured Spirochaetaceae bacterium | reverse complement strand
ACTTGTCCTTGCCGAACCAGAAGAGTAAAGGGTGAGGATCCTGTTTCTTCGCTTGAAAAGAGGACCAGCGCAGGAACAACCGGAAACCTTGGACTGGAAAAGGACGTGACATGGCTTGAGGAGCTTTCTGCAAGGATTGAAAACGAAATAGGGCGTCTTTCAGCTGTTTACAATGCACTTATTCCAGACTTGAAAGAAGTCATTCAGGGATGATGTATAGTTCCTCTCATTGCTACAGGCTCATCCTGATTGAGGTTCTTCCGCTTCAGTAATGCAGAACCAGATGTAAAAGCCATCAGAGATATGTTTTGGGAGAAAAATTTCCCCGATTTAGATGTTTTCTGATGGTTTTTCTACCATTGTGGCTAACCTTGATTTTACTTTCCATTAAACTCTCTCCTTGAAAAGGGCCATTTATTTGTATACAGTTGCGGTATGAGCATCATCAAACCACATAAGCTTGGAGTCATAGCTGGCCCCGGTTCAGAGTATTTTACCGGAAAGGTAGTCAAACACCTTAGGCGTCTGTACATAGATCGCTATGAGAAACTTTCGGAAGTCCTTACGAAGCGTCATGATATGACAGATGAAGAGCTGCTGAAAATGGTTACTCTCATTGACGATCTCGACAGCAGGAAGATTCCGGCGGGCAAGCTGCCGACTGCTTTCCATTGCCCCGATCTCACAATCAACGTGAAATATACACGTTTTGCCAATGGTGAGGAGAAGGCGGAAATCATAGATCCTGTCCGAGGCTTGAATGTATACATCATCCATGATGTTTCCAATTCAGCTCCGATCAAGGTTGCCGGTCTTGATGAACCTCAGCCGCTGAGCATCAACGATCATCTGATGTTCCTTTTTACGACAATTCATGCTGTAAAGCTGGCTGGTGCACTTTCCGTGACACTGGTTCTCCCGACTTATCCGTATGCAAGACAGCATAAGAAGGCAGGCCGCGAGGCCCTTACAGCTAGTATGTTTGCACATTTCTGTGAGAATCTGGGAGTAGAGCGTATCATCACTCTCGACATTCACTCACGTGAGATTGAGAATGCATTCACGACATGCCATCTGGAGAATCTCCATGGATCTTATCAGACGCTGATTGCCCTGAGAAAGCTCATCGATTTCTCCGATCCGGATCTTGTTGTCGTTTCTCCTGATACTGGTGCTGTTTCCAGGAACAAGTTCTATGCACAGGGCCTGCATCGTCCTCTTGCTATGCTTTACAAGGAACGCGACTATTCCATCGTTTCCCGCGATGCGAAGAATACGAACATCAAGAGCATCAACCTGCTTGGAGATGTGAAAGGTAAGACTGTACTGATGGCAGATGATATGATTGCTACTGGCGGTACGATGATCATCGCTATGCGCGAGCTGATGAACAGGGGAGCCAAGAAGATTATCTGCATGGTCTCTCTTCCTTTCTTCAACGGTAATGCCATTGAGAATTTCGATGCAGCTTATAAGGAAGGTGTATTCTGGAGAATCATCGGAACCAACGCTGTTTACCAAGGGAAAGGACTGCTGGAGAAGGAATGGTTCGTTCAGGCTGATGTCACAGAGCTCTTTGCACGTGTTATTTCACGTCTGCATCATGGCCGTTCTATTTCTCCTCTTCTCGATAATCGCCGCTTTATCCAGAAACTTATCGATACATCACAGGCAAATCCTAGCGCTCCTCTTATTCAGGAGAGCAACCAGGATTGAAAAAGGGGGCAGAGCCTTATGCAGATGTCGAACAGGATTTCAGGGTTTCAGGCTTCTCCGATCAGGCGTCTTGTGCCATTTTCACGGGACGCTGAGGAAAAAGGTGTTCATGTTATCCACCTGAATATCGGGCAGCCTGATATCAAGACACCGAAAGAAGCTATTGAAGCCATTCACAGCTATGATAAGGACATTATTGAATATGGCATCAGTGAAGGTGAGGTTGCTCTGCGCCGTGGTCTTGTCCGCTACTATGCAAAGTACGGTATCACAGTAAGTCAGGATGATATCATGATTACCACTGGTGGTTCTGAGGCTATCCAGTTTGTCTTCATGACGCTATGCGACCCTTATGATGAGTTCATCATCCCTGAGCCTTATTACACCAATGTGGCTACATTCGCGAATATAGCTATGGTTACGCTGCGTCCTGTCACATCATCTTCTGATGATAACTTCGCTCTCCCTTCAATTGCAGAGTTCGAAAAAAAGATAAATAAGAAGACGATGGGAATAATGCTCTGTTCTCCCAATAATCCTACAGGACACGTTTATACTCATGAAGAACTCAGAGGCCTTCTGGAACTCTGCAGAAAACATGATATCTTCCTCGTTGTCGACGAGGTGTACAGGGAGTTCTGCTACGATGGAAAGAGTTTCACATCTGTGCTGTCTTTCCCGGAGTATCAGGATAGAGTTATCTGTATTGATTCGTTCTCGAAGCGTTTTTCAATGTGTGGCTCCAGAATCGGTGCTATCGTTTCTCGCAACAGGGAAGTGCTTGAATCTGCATTGAAGCTGGCTCAGGCCCGTCTATGTCCGCCTGCAGTGGAGCAGGTTGCAGCTGCCGCAGCCCTTAATGCGCCAGATGATTATGTTGAGAATGTCAGGGCGGAGTATGAGAGACGCCGCAATGTCATGATTTCACGTATGCAGAGAATACCCGGTGTCCGCTGTTCTCTGCCTAAAGGTGCGTTTTACTTTGTGGTTGATCTTCCTGTAGATGATGCTGAGAGATTCGCCATCTTCATGCTCCGTGATTTCACTTATCAGGGATGCACGGCAATGTTTGCTCCTGCAGAAGGTTTCTATGTAACTCCAGGCCTTGGGAAAAATCAGGCACGTATTGCCTATGTTCTCAATGAAAAAGAGCTGCTGATGGCTGCAGAGTGCATCGAGCGTGGCCTGAAGGCTTACCGCGAGAAGGTGATGAAGGTCAAAGACTGACAAAGATAAGCTGCTCATGGGCAGCTTATCTTATGCTGTTTTTTCTTTGTCTGTCAGGCTTTTGTAGCTTTTTATCACTGCACAAGGCTTTTCTTGATACTCTCGACTTCCGCGATTGTAAGCCCTGAGAACTGGGCAATCTTCTCAAGAGGAAGAGAACCATCAGCTATCATGATTTTAGCCGCTTTGGTTTGTCCTTTCTTCTCTCCTCTTTTTTCTCCTCTTTTCTCACCTCTTTCCAGGGCTTCCTTCTCGGAAATCCTTACCGCTCTCTCGAATTCTCCGCTCATGCTTACTACTCCCTCCTTGTCCTTCTTGAAGAAACTCACTCTCTCCCTCAGCTCATTGTAATGCATCGCATCAGGATCTGTACACCTTAAGTCAGCCATCAGCCTG
>CALXLB010000009.1 GCA_944389085.1 uncultured Spirochaetaceae bacterium | reverse complement strand
AATCTACCGTGGTGAAGATGAGGATGGTAATGTTCCAGAACCTGTATATCCTTGAGTCTATCAGAAATTTGAAACTCCAATAATTGCTAATGCTACTTGCAATAAAGTTTATGATTATGTAAATTACTCAAGAATGCCAAAGTAGCTCAGTGGTAGAGCAGCTCACTCGTAATGAGCAGGTCGCGGGTTCAATTCCCATCTTTGGCTCTAAGTAACATCTTGAATTAAATAACACTGGAATCGAAAACCTTGTTTCAAGCATTGAAATGAGGTTTTCTCGTTTATATGCACCTCAATATTCTGTCTTCAGCCGCATCGTAGAGTCTTTCAAAGGTGGATTGTCAGTACAGAAAAAGCTTTGTTTCCAATTTTGCATTTGACTATGAAATAGTTAGAAACAATAATTCTGGTATGAAGAAATTTCTTTCTCTGATGCTGATCATTCTTCTATTCACTTCATGTATTTTAAAGCCTGATGAAGGAGGAATACTTGATAAAGTTGAATTCAATGTTGAGGATAGCTTGGAAAGCATCGGTATTTTTTCTTCAGAATACAGAGGGATTACTCATTATCAGATAGATATAGAAGACAACGGAAAAGTTATAGCTGAATCGGACTATCTTCCTCTTTCCAATTCATATATTGTCAATGAAATAAGAGAAGGTACATATAACGTAATTGCCTCCGGTCTTGTGAAAGAAGGAGATAACTTCAAAAAGCTTTCTGAAAAAAGAATAGAGGTGGAATTTGATACAGAGCATGATGCTTTTCCAGTTTTGCTTGAAAATCCAGCATCTCTTCCTTCTGGGAATCTATCCATAAGCATTTCATTACCTGTTACAGGGATTCTCAATTGGGAGATAAGAGAAGGGATAGGGCTTGATGGTACACTTGTAAATTTCGGAAAAGATAATGCTGATACAGGTAATGTTTACACGTTTGATTTCTATTCTGACGGTCAGCATAAACTCGATGGTGGAATATATACATTCATAGTTTCCATTGAAGACGAGAGCGGTAACATACTTGCTAAAGATGCAGAAGCTCTGACTGTATTCCCTGGTATTGATACCACCGGATCCATTTCTTTTGACCGTTATAGCGGCAGTGCTACTGCAGAGTGCAGCAAGAATGATATTTATACTCTTGCTTCCGGTTTTGATGGTGTAAACATGCTTTTGTCCTCTGGTACGTCATTTCTTCTCTCTTCTGATTCTGCCGCAGAAGTAACATGGTACATTGACGGGAAAGAGATAGGTAAGACAAAAGGAAAAGAGAAGCTTGAAATCACAGCAGCTGCCAATAAGCCGTTTCTTGTAGAAGGGCTTTCTGTAAATGGCAACAAACTTGATTATTTTGCTTTCCCTGCTGAGCTGGAAGTGCATGCAATTTCCGGAACACCTGAGATATCTGTAGCTGAAGCAGCTGTCAAAGATGAATACGAGGTAGGCGATCTTGTTTCTATTGACGGAGTACGTTCATATATTGCTTATATCCCATCTCATCCAGAATCATGGGGTGATTATCTTGTGGCTCAGGAATATGACCTTCATCATTACATCGGCAGTATGCTTGGAGAATATACTCTGGAGAAATACAAAGGGACACCATGGGAAGCAGGTGTAAGATATGAGAATCCTCATGAGACCGGAGTCGAAGATGAGTCTATCGGTGCAGGACTTGAGAATACCAATGCGCTTATTGATTTGATTCCTAGTTCAGACAGCCTCTGGTGTTATGTTGATCTTTTCAGGAAAGCTGCAGGGGATAAATGGTTTGTTCCTTCGAAGCTTGAGTTACGTGAGCTTTATAACAACAGGGATAAAGTAAAGAACTTCTCAACGGAGATGAGATATCTTTATCTATATTGGTCATCAACAGAATCAAGACCGTATTCGTCTTGTGTGATTTCCTTTTATACAGGATCGGATCTGGCCCAGGATAAACTGTATTTGTGTGGTGTCCGTCTCTGCCGCTATGTAACAAAGGAAGAACTGGATAAGCAGACAGTATCTGTTACCATTACACCCTCCGATCCTGATGCAGAGATAAGATATACAATTGATGGTAGTATCCCATCTGCCGATTCCCTGCTTTATAAAGGTCCATTTGCTGTTGAAGATGGATGTGTGATCAACGCTCGCGAATTCTCTTCTGGAAAACTTGGAGGAGATATCGTATCTATATCTGCAATTGAATAACTATGAGTTATGGATAATAAAGATATTCTATTAATAGGTAAATTATAAGAATTCATATAAATATTATATTTATTTTATCAGGTTAAAAATTAGATTGTAATTACATGTCAGAAAATATTTATTCATAAGTAAAAATACTATGATTTATCTGAATGTGATGTTTTATCTGAAATTTTTATTAAAAATACATTAAAATTACAAATTGTATATATTTTTGCCTTGCTTTTTTCCATATATATGGTCAAATACAGTATATTGGGAGGAAAAGGGGTGATGATCAAAACTTTATTCACACGTAGACTGTTTCTTAACATCATGCTTGATTACGACAGGTTAGGCATTGAGCTTGCTGTATCCAGTAGGTACCCATCCTGTGTCAGCTGCGATTATTGGGGTGTATCGCTGTCTACATTGGAGATGATTCTCTATCCGTTGCAAATCAATATTTCTGATGCTCTGCTGGTACTGGAAAATCAGGGAAGTGATGCATTTGCGAATCTGGAACCTTCAGAGGAATTCATTCCTATCATTCATGACAGACGTCTGGTATTGGATGAAATACAGAACATCATGAAAGAAAAGACGCAATCCAATAAATGCCGGGCAATCATGAGCAAGAATCTCGGAAAACCGATTACTTATGTTTCCAATGATTTTCGCTGCAAGCTCAATTCGATATCGATGTTCAAGCTTGAGGCATATGCAGTAGCTGCTGGTTTAAGACTAAGTGATGTCTTCATTTCATATTTCAATTCGTATGGAGATGAGTTCAAAGGAAAATGACTGATTTGATTTCATAATCGGCAGGCTGCAGATGGTGGCTTCTGCTCCTGCAGTTGGTCGGGAATCTTCCGATCTCTGCAGGAGATATGTGAAGGATATGTACGATAAAAGAAAAAGCCTGACTCAATGAATCAGGCTCGCTTTTGTTAGTCCCTAGCGGAATCGAACCGCTATTTAGAGACTGAGAATCTCCTGTCCTAACCGTTAGACGAAGGGACCATTTACTCCTGGGATGGAGGGACTCGAACCCCCAAAGGCAGAACCAGAATCTGCAGTGTTACCGTTACACCACATCCCAATTTTCCGAATCCTTCGACATACTAAAGGAAGAGACAGAGTATGTCAATAAGATTCGGTAAACTTTATTTAAATTTTTTGCATTCAGTTTTTCTTGAATGCTGTAACTCTTGCAGACGCAGAGAGATACGAATCACTTGTGATGCCATCTTTCAAGTATCTGTATCCGAGGCCTGCAACCATAGCTCCGTTGTCTGTGCAGAGCTTGAGAGAAGGGAAGGTGACTGTATAGCCAGATTTCTCCAGATCTTTCAGTTCCTTCCTGAGAAGTGAATTCGCTGCGACACCGCCGCCTGCAGACACTCTTCTGAGTCCTGTATCCTTCAGGGCAAGGCGTACAGGCTTCATAAGTATGCCGACAGCCTGGCGCTGGAAAGAGGCTGCAATGTTTTCCGGACTCTCTTCAGCTCCATCTTTCCTGAAGTGCTCTCTCTGATTGATGACTGCTGTCTTCAGTCCTGAGTAGCTCATATCATATCTGTGCTCATCACCATCAAGCGATGGGCCAGGGAATAGGTATGCTGTCGGATCTCCCTTCTGAGAAAGCCTGTCAATGACAACGCCACCGGGGAATCCAAGATCATAGAATTTAGCGACTTTGTCGAAGGCCTCGCCGATTGCATCATCGATTGTAGTTCCAAGGACATCTATCTTGTCATAGTCGTCAACACGGCAGATTACTGTATGCCCACCTGAGACGAGTACACCGAGATAGGGATATTCCAGTGGATTCTCAATCTGGGATGCATACAGATGTGCCCTGATATGATCGATGCCGATGAAAGGAATGCCTAAAGCTGTGGCATAGCACTTAGCGAAGCTGACACCGACAAGAAGCGATCCGAGAAGTCCTGGCCGGGATGTGACAGCAACTGCATCGAGATCTGTCTTTTCTATTCCGGCTTGCCTGATAGCAGCTTCGACAACCTGCTGTATCCATTCTGTATGGAGTCTGGAGGCAAGTTCAGGTACAACTCCCTGATAGGGCTTATGCAGCTCTATCTGAGTTGCAATGACATTTGAAAGAATATCATGGCCATCACGTACGACAGCGGCACTGCATTCATCACAGCTTGTTTCAATTCCTAGTACTATCATCAGAAAGCATCCATATCATTGTATGAGGTATCGGAAATAAGCCCCAGAATCTCTTCAAGGTCAGCTTCCGTTGTAGATTCAAAAAGGTAGTTATAGACATCCTTTGTCCATGGCACGCCAATCTGTATACCGAGTCTGCGTGCTCTCTCTGTCAGCGCATTGAGGAAGTAGTTGTCTGCACCCGTTTCCCCGAATGCCTCATCAAGCTTTATCTCCTCCATAGCGACCTCCTGTCTTGAAAAAGGTAATACCGCTCTGGCTATGTGACAATATAGAACAAATGCAATCTTTTGCAAACCTTCTATATATGATTGTATTGTTGACAGTAAAAGACGCAAACGTTAAGATTTCGAAGGAATTTTTCCCATTGCTCATGATAATTCCATAAGAGGTGAGTTTTTAAATGATAACAGCTTCCAACATTTCGCTGTCATACGGAACCCAGGTCCTTTTCAAGGAAGTAAACATCAAGTTCACACCGGGCAACTGCTACGGTATCATCGGTGCCAATGGTGCAGGCAAGTCGACATTCCTGAAGATTCTCTCAGGAGAGATTGAGCCTGATACAGGAGAGGTCATCATCACTCCAGGTGAGAGAATGACTGTACTCCGCCAGGATCACTTCGCTTTCAACGAGTACCGTGTCATCGATACAGTCATCATGGGATATCAGAGACTGTACGATGTGATGAAAGAGAGAGATACCATCTATGAGAAAGCAGACTTCTCGGAGGAAGATGGACTGAGGGCAGCAGAGCTTGAAAGCGAGTTCGCAGAGCTTGGAGGCTGGGAAGCCGAGGCTACAGCAGGCCAGATGCTTGATGGACTCGGAATCTCACAGGATCTGCATGAGAAGAAGATGTCGGAGATCGAAGATAATCTCAAAGTCCGTGTACTTCTTGCTCAGGCACTTTTCGGAAACCCGGATATCCTCCTTCTCGACGAGCCTACAAACCATCTTGATCTTGAATCAATCCACTGGCTTGAGGATTATCTTGAGACATTCAATAACACAGTTATCGTAGTCTCCCATGATCGTCACTTCCTCAATACAGTCTGTACGCATATCTGTGATATCGACTACGGCCGCATACAGCTTTATGTCGGAAACTATGATTTCTGGTATATGTCATCACAGCTTGCAGCCAAGCAGATGAAGGATGAGAAGAAGAGAAGGGAAGACAAGATTGCTGAACTCAAGGAATTCATCCAGCGCTTCAGCTCAAATGTCGCTAAGGCAAAGCAGGCAACAAGCCGCAAGAAGCTTATCGAGAAACTCACTATCGATGATATAAAACCATCTTCAAGAAGATTCCCGTATGTGGCATTCAAGCCCAATAGGGAAATCGGTAAGAATGTCCTTGAGATCAAGAATCTATCAAAGACTATTGAAGGCGAGAAGGTCATAGACAACTACTCGCTTGTGGTTAACCCAGGGGACAAGATTGCTTTTGTCGGTCCTAATCACTATGAGAAGACTGTTCTTTTCCAGATTCTTGCAGGCGAGATGGAACCAGATGATGGCACATTCACATGGGGTGTCACCACATCGCTTTCCTATTTCCCCAAGGACAATACAAATATGTTCAAGGATAATGAGTCCATCGCTGATTATCTGCAGCAGTTCTCCAGAGAAGATGATGATACATATGTCAGATCATTCCTTGGCAGGATGCTCTTCACCGGTGATGAGGCTCTCAAGCCATGCAATGTCCTTTCCGGAGGAGAGAGAGTCCGCGTAGTACTTGCACGCATGATGCTCGAGGGGGCGAACTGCATGATCTTCGATGAACCGACCTCTCATCTTGATCTGGAAGCTATTCAGGCTCTCAACAATGGCCTCATTGATTTCAAGGGTGTTGTGCTCTTCAATTCCCATGACCATCAGTTTGTTGACTCCATTGCAAACCGTATTATCGAGTTCACACCGAAGGGAGTCATTGACCGCATGATGAAGTTCGATGATTATATTAATGACGCTTCGATCAAAGAGATCAGGGCAAAAGCCTATGAAGACGTCAAGGGAGTTGTGCTTCTTTAATGCTTGTAGCCTGTGATATAGGAAATACCAATATTGTGCTTGCGCTCTTCGATGGAGAGCGCTTTGTTGATTCATGGAGAGTCAATACAGATACACGTAAGACCAGCGATGAATACTTCGTCGTATTCAATGCTCTTTTCCGTGAGGGCGGTGTGAAAGCCGATATGGTTGACTCTGCAATAATCTCATCCGTCGTACCTAATATGACAAGATCTGTTGAGAAGAACATGCAGCGGCTGTTCCACGTCAACCCCCTGATCATCACGCATAGTGTGGAAACAGGTCTTGTGAAGGAGTCGATTCCCTCTGAACTTGGTACGGATATCCTTTCAAATCTTGCATACGCCCATCATGTCCGTCCAGATAGCGCTGTGATGGTTGTCGATTTCGGAACAGCTCTGACACTCTCTGCCGTAAACAGGAAAGGCGAGGTTATAGGCTGTTCGATTGCGCCTGGTCTGATTACAGCTGTGAATGCTCTATTCGGAAGCACGGCACAGCTGCCGCAGGTAGAGCTTAAGCTTCCGACAACGGCAATGGGAAGGGACAGCATGCAGTCAATAAGAGCTGGCATCATGCTCGGATATGCAGGACTTGTTGATTCCATTATCAGGAAAACGGAGGAAGAGATAGGCGAGAAGCTCTTTGTCATAGCAACAGGAGGATTGTCTCAGACAATATCCGCTCTCATTCCGCGTCTTGATGAGATTGATCCGCATCATACACTCAAAGGACTTGCTTTGATCTCATCTCTTAACAGCTGATTATTCTTCCTTTATAAACCCATCTTCCATCAGCGTGACTTCATCCCCATCTTCTGTCCATCCTGTCATCAGTGATGTGTCGGATCCGATGGGGATTGTCAGTGTCACCAGCGATTCGTTTGCGGTTTTTCTCGCATCATCTGTCCTGAGACTTTCCGGTCTGGGACCGCCCAGAGTGATGGCGATACCTCTCATTCTGTCCCACTCAGGAAGTGCAAAGAAATCAATCTGGCTTGCAGCAGAGCTCTCCTCGGCAAGAGTGACTTCCGAGAGATACCCCGCCTTCTCATCCTGCCTCAGATATAAATCAAAGAGAACAGCAGATGCTTCATCAGTGCTGTAGTCAGTGATTTTTCCATTCTCGACTCTTGCTGAGAATGAATGGACAATATGGCCGAAAAGCATGAATGGGCGGGTTGATGTGAAATATCCGTTCACGGTTCCGGCATTGAGTGCTCTGAAGATATCACAAGCATAAACGGTCGGAACGAATCTTCTGCCATTTCTGAGACTGTGGATTGTTGTAGCGAATTCAGAACCGGGAAGGAATGAGAATGTCAGGTCAGTACCTTCTTCATCTGCAATCCTTCCTTTTTCGATCTTCAGCTCATTCAGTCTGTCGCGTTCATAAAGAATAAGATCTGTCTCATTCTCATCCATGTAGCTGTCTTCTCCTAAAGAGAGAAGAGCTTCAATAAGCGATGACGAAAGCCTTAGCCCACCTTCTTCGTCGAGTATTCTTCCCCATTCCTCGGAAGGAACAGGAGCTGTTACGAAGGGAAGTGATGGTTCCGGGTTATCAAGTGGTTCTGAGAGATGCCTGAAGCGCTGTATCTCTGCCGCTGACAGAAGACTTTCTTCTGAAAGTTTTCCGAAGCTCCTGTATACAGGAAGATACAGCAGAGCTGTCGGTTTTTTCTCAATTGGATAGTCCGAAGCAGCTTCCTCTGTGGAAATCACTCTTCCTTTCTCAATATTCTGTATATAGCTTCCATTACCGGTTATTTCTGCGGCTTTTCTGGCTATGAGATGGGCAAAGTCAATATTCTCTTCTTCTGTGTTTATAGAAAGCACATCTCCTTCGGTCAGAGAAAGCGCACGGTTTATGATGATATCAGCATAACGCTCCATGAGCATGTTCATAGAAAAACTCCTATATGGATTCCAGCCAAAGAATATTAGATTATTGAGAATATATATTCAACAAAAAACTCCTTGGATCCAAGGAGCAACGGAAGCGACCGACGGGAATCGAACCCGCATCTTCAGCTTGGAAGGCTGAGGTAATAGCCATTATACCACAGTCGCATTAAAGCTAACGGACAAAACAATACACAAAGCAAAGATTGCTGTCAATAACTTTCACAACATTTATTAAAAAATCATGAAAATTAATGAATGGAAACCAGCCAACTTGCCGGATGAAAACCAGCCAACTTGCCGAATGAAAAATAGCCAACTTGCCGATTTTAAATTACTTATTTGTTATATAATAATAAATTACTACATGATATATTATATTTCAGAATTTCTTAAAAAAACGTTCATTATTTAAGGAAAATGAATGAGATGATGTCAGTTCTGAAAATGACTGATTTATCAATTTTATTATAGAAGAACAGAAGAAATCATTCTGATCTGATAAATCCTTTTATTAAATCTCTAGCCCAGGCCTGCAGTCTATTGCAGACACATAAATTTTCTTTGTTTCAAAAGCCATAAAGCTGAAGTAGAAATTTTTCTTGACAGGTCAATGGAACCCAAATAGCATAATGTTAAAAATAACATTTATTTTATAAATTAACACAATGAGGCTTATAACCAGCACTCGTCATATGAGTGCAAAGTGAAAGGAGGTGGTTATATGATAATCAAGGACATCACGGCTCATACCGTGCGTACTGACTACAAAGGTCCCTGGCAGCATGACAAGAGGTTTTATGTTAAGACAGGTGAACAGGCGAACACGATAATTGTTGTCCGCACAGACAGTGATATCATCGGAATTGGTGAAGCAACTCATTCACCGGGACTTTATGGAGAGACTCCGGGTAGTACAGTTGGTGCACTGGAACTTGTAAAGCCATATATTATCGGAAAACCTGCTTTGAACAGGAACCTGATTCTGAATATCGTTGACAGAGTAATGCCGCTTGGCAATCTGGCATTTATCTGTGCTCTTGATCAGGCCCTTCTCGATATAGCAGGAAAGGCGTATGGTCTCCCTGTTGTTGATCTTCTTGGAGGTAGGGCACATGACTCTCTTCCGACGCATATCAATCCTCCGACAAACGAGAATTTCATGCCATGTCTGGAGAAGTTCCTGGATGAAGGATATCGCGTATTCAAGATCAAGATGAGTGGTGATACAGCATATGATTTAGACCTGATTTCTTCTGCGCTTAAAGCTGTGGATGAGACAGTCACACTCTCTCTTGATGCTAATCAGGGATGGAATGTTCCTCAGACTCTGGCGATTGCAGCCCGTATCGAAGCTGATCCTAATTATCGTGACAATGTCATTCTTGAACAGCCGGTACATGCCAATGATTTTGAGGGAATGGCTGAAATCCGCAAAGGAACGAAGCTGAAGCTTATGGCAGATGACTGCATTCGTACAGTTGGTGATCTGTGGCGTCTAATCAAGCTGCAGGCTGCGGATATTGTCAGTATCAAGATCAGCCGCTGCGGAGGAATCAGGAAATGCCAGCAGATGGTTGCTATGGCTGAAGCGGCGAATATGCTTTACATCATCGATGAAATAAATGAAATGAGCATTTCCAATACAGCGGTAGCACACCTGGCTTTGTCTACAAAATCTCCGTTGTATACCGGTGTCACATGCCATCTGCTCCTTAAGGATGATATCGTTCTTGAAGGGGGTGTGAAGGTTGAGAATGGAAAAGCAATTGTAAGCAATGAACCAGGTCTTGGCATCAAACGTGTAGATCTTCAGGAATCAGGGATTCTTGAGCTTTGATAATTCTTAGGAGGTTAGAGAATGATCAGAAAAATGACTGTCATGCTGCTTCTGGCACTTTCTGTCATTGGCGGTATCTGGGCAAATGGAAGCAATGAGAAAAAGGACATCACTATCACGATGCAGCATTCAATGGTTCCGCCTGAGGCGAATGAATTATTGAAACAGTTTGCAGAGCAGTACAAGGAGGAGACTGGTGTTACTGTTGAGATATCATATGTACCATGGGAGAGCCAGAGAGCAACAACACTTGCAAAAATAGCTTCTGGAAATACTCCTGATATCCTTCATGGCAATAGCAACCAGGGAACTGCTGAATGGGTTGAGATGGGAGCGATGACGGATCTTGCGGATTTTATCAGTGACGAGATGAAAGAAGAGCTTATACCGACTGCATTCGATGAGCTTGGAACTTATGCCATACCTTTCCTCCAGTCTCCAGAAGCTGCAATCTTCTATCGGCCAGCACTCTTTGAAGAAGCAGGAGTTACACCACCTGCTCCTGGTGAAGCATGGACATGGGACGAATTTGTGGAGGCAGCTAAGAAGCTGACTATAGATGCTGATGGTGATGGGGAACCAGAACAATGGGGATTTGCTGAAAGAGGATTGTCTGGATTCATTGCAATGAAGACTTATATTCCGCATTTATGGGCATTCGGCGCTGATATCATAAAGCCTGATGGTGAAGGTGGATGGAAATCAGGACTCGACGAACAGGCTGCGGTGGATGCAATTGCAGCACAGGCGGCACTTGTGACTGAAGATAAAGTCATGAAACCAAGTTATCTTTCATGGGGACTTCCGGAGGCAATGCGTGCATGGGGTGAAAATGATATGGCAATGTTCGCCTGCGGTATGTGGTGGGCCGACTCAGTCAAAGAGGAATATGGTCATGAATTCGGGAAGGATTTCGATGTAATGGCATTCCCTGTATCGGAGAATGGCAATGAGTTCAGTTTCTCGACATTTGATTATTTCACAATTCCAACAACTTCGAAGAACAAAGAAGAGGCATATAAATTCATTGAATGGATTATACTCGATCCTCAGCGTATGGCAGATCTGGCGGTAATTGACAACTATCTTCCTCCGACGACAAAGAGTGCGCTTGCAGATCCTCGTTTCTCGGATGAAAGCTTCCCGCTCTGGTCAGAACGCTTTGCGTTATGGTCAGACTGGTCACGCTTCATGCCAGCTTCTTCCAAGTATGCTGGAATGTGGACCTCGACTATCATTCCTATCTGGGAGGAAATCGTTACAGGCCGTCGCAGCGTGGAAGATGGCGTTGCACTTATGGACAGCGAGATAAAAGCTCAGCTTGGCCAGTGATGTTTTTATCACATCGTTGGGGCAGTAGCAGCTGCTCCAACGAACTATCCTGATGGAAGAAATTTCCATAATAAGGAGGCTGCGGGAATTGCAGATATGCAAATAAAAGCCGTCCTGTATACAAGGCCAGATGTTAGTATGATATTCGGGTCAACGATGGGGAAAGCACATAAAAAAATCAGATATTGAAGATATTTTCATTTATTTCAGATGAATACTCATTTCGATATATCCCCGTTTTCAATATAGCTGGAATTGCAGGTGGCTTGATTATTGTTAGGAGGAATTATGAGCAGTAAATTTCACAGCAGAGGGGTAGGAAGAAAAGGTCGGATTGATCTGTTTCCTTATCTTCTTAACATTCCAGCCATCATTGTCCTTGGAATCGTTATAGGTGTACCTCTTGTACAGGTTCTCATCATGAGCCTGAGCGAATATAGCTTTTTCGGTAATTCACCTTTTGTCGGACTGGATAATTTCATAAGACTCTTCACAAGAGACAGGGTTTTCTGGTCGACTGTCAGAAATACCGTTATCTGGACATTCGTCTCAATATCTTTAGAATTCACATTCGCACTTGCAATATCTCTTCTTATGAACAGGATTATTCATATGAAGGGGTTTCTGAGAGGCCTGGTACTCCTGCCATGGGTTGTCCCTCCTGTTACTGTTGGTCTTATCTGGAAGACAATTCTGGATACGGATTCAGGTCTTCTGAACAATATTCTTGTCAGTCTTGGCGGCAGCAAGCAGCCTCTGCTTTCATCTCCAGATCAGGCTCTCTGGGTTCTTATTGCTGTAGTCATATGGCGTTATTCACCTTTTATGATTATTTCTTTGCTAGCAGGATTGCAGTCTATAGATAAAGGTCTGTATGAGGTGAGTGCTATTGAAGGTGCAAGCCCATTCCAGAATCTCCGGTATATCACTCTGCCGCTGCTGAGGCCTGTTATGCTTGTTGTTCTTGCTCAGGGGACGATATGGCGTATAGGACATTTCGATCTTGTCAGCATGATGACCGGAGGCGGCCCTGCAGGTTCGACCGAACTGCTTGCAACGCTGGCATATTCAAAGACAATCACAGAGCTAAATGGAGGAAGTGGTGCCGCAGTTGCTTTGGTTACATTGATCATCACACTTCTGATTGGATTGCCGATATTCAACAGGCTTCTGAAGGAAAGGGGGTAACCGGATGAATTATAGAATTTACAGAAGAATAAAAACAATCTTTATATATGCCGGAGCAATACTCGTCTGTATGCTGATGGTTTTCCCGATATACTGGATGCTTCTCTCATCCCTCCGTGGTGGAAGCATAGGAGCAGGAAGCATCATCCCAGACCCAGAGTCATTTTCTCTGCTTGCATATAAGAATGTTTTCAAGATGTTTCCTTTCGTCACATGGTATAAGAATTCCGTTATAGTATCGGTCTCAACTACCGTTCTATCTGTATTCATAGCCATGTTCTCAGCGTATTCAATGGCTCGTTTCTCATTCAGAGGAAGAGGGGCATTCGGTCTTGCTATCCTGATTTCCCAGGCGTTGCCTACAATACTTCTGGCAATTCCTCTATTCAGCCTGTTATCGAAGATGGGGCTTCTGAATACATATCCTGGTCTGATTCTTTCAAATGTCGCCCGTGCTCTGCCATTCTCCATATGGATGCTCTGGGGATTTTTCCAGGGAATACCAAGGGAACTCGAGGAAGCAGCCGAGATGGATGGTCTGTCCAGGATAGGTACACTGTTCCGTATCATATTCCCGCTAAGTGCATCCGGCATTGCTGCTGTAATGCTATTTGCTTTCGTACTCGGATGGGAGGAGTACCTCTTAAGTCTTATGATCATGACCTCGGATACAATGACTACGCTGACAGTAGGGGCTGCGAGAATGATTGGCGGACAATCAGTTCTCTGGGGTGAATTGATGGCATATTCGGCAATGATGACGATTCCGGTAGCTTTTGTTTTTGTTGCTGCACAGCGCTACCTTGTGTCAGGAATGACAGCTGGTGCTATCAAATCGTGACACAATAGAGGAGGGTAATGAAATGGCTGTTTTAGCATTTGTGGAGAAAAGCCATGGGGAGTACTGGGACAGACTTAATGCAGGCATATATGATATTGCAAAGAGGAGAGGGGATGAGGTAAGGATTTATGCACCTTTGACTGTTGATCCTCCTAAGCAGCTGGAATGCCTGAGAAAAGCGATAAACAATCACCCTGATGCAATAGTCGTTGTTGCAAGTGATCCTGTTTTATTCGGCAATGATATCAATTTTATTCTGGATGCCGGAATACCTGTGCTGACGATGGATCTTGATGGCTACGAAGAGAGACGGCTATTCCATTTCGGAACTTTGCCGTTTAAAGAACTTGGACAATTTGCCGCAGAAGAGATGCTGAAAAGACTTGAATGCGATGGTCCTGTTATCGTGCAGGCAGGTTCCAATGCCCCCGGTGCAAAAGGGAAGCTGGAAGGTTTCTGCGAACGGATGGAGAAAGAAGGGAAGCGTATGATTATCATCGATCCTGATTTCGAGAATCCTGAACTTGCTTTCAGCCGCGTGCTGTCAGCAATTAAGGAAAATCCCGATGTTTCTGGTCTGTATGGTGTATATGCCTATCATTGTGTTGTTCAGGCAAAGGCTGTAGAAATAGCAGGCCGTCAGCCAGGATCTGTACCGATTGTCGGATTTGATATGCTGGATGAAACTGTAAAACGTATTTCCGATGGTTCTATCGCAGCTTCTATATGGATCCGCGAATATTATTTCGGTGCTGCTGCGGCTATGGCTGCAGGGCTTTTTTCCTCCTGCAAATGGGATGAGGTCATTGCATTCCTTGGGGGATCAGAGAACGATTTGCGGAAAAACATACGGCGTCTTCCACCTGTCTGCTATTCCAAGGATAACATCCAGGAATATATTCAATGGCAGAAAGAACATTAGCAATCAACTCTTTGCAGCATGTGCAAATAGGAATTTCCGCTTGATGCTTTATGATAGATCAGGCGGATTGTCTGTCTTCTGGAGAAGATCCCTAGCTGTTTTCTCATCGCTGATAAAAATATTTGTGATTTTTGTTTTCAGCAGTGTATCGATTACAGTAAGCTTCTCATCACCGAATGCAATAAGCACACGTTTCAGGATCTTCTTCTGAAAAGCGGGTTTGATTGATATCGCCTTGCGATTTGACGAGCAATCAAGATAATTGCCTTCGGAATCAAACCAGCGTCCGAAAATAACGCCGATTCCTCCTTTGCTCTCTATCTCGCTGATATCTTCAGTGGTAAGAAGACTTTCTTCTCGCTGGATATTTTCTTTATCGAATACACCGACACCGGTTAACAGTATTGTGCATTTTGTCCAGAGACTTTCAAATTCATCCTTGTTCTGGGCATATATCATCTTGGCGCTGTTTTCAGATGCTGCATACATCGGGTACATCAGGAGATGTCCGGGAATTCCGAACCTGTTCACAAAATTCACGATTGTTGTTGTAGGGTGGAACGCGTCTATGTCAGGATATCCTCCCTGTACCTGGACAACTTTGAATTCTACAGAATTGCGGTTTATCGCAGGAATATTCATCAGAGGCAGTACATGCGATAACACTCTTCCGGCAGCAAGTCCCATGACGTCCCGCGGCAGAATAACCATATCCAAATAAGAAGCTGCCGCTTTGCTGATGGTTGTTATCGTATCTTCATATTCATTGTCTTTGACTATCAAGGCATCCCGGAGCGCATATTTCTGCTTTATCTGTTTTGAGAGTTCTTCGTCTTCATTTATAGGGATTTTCACAGAGATTGTTACAATTCCTTCATCAATTGCTTCTTTCAGCATTCTAGAGACAGTCATCAATGAAACATTGAACAGCTCTGCAATCTTTGCCTGTGTATAACCAAGCTTATATTTCAGAAATGACATGGTCACTAGCTGGTCATGTCTTGATAATATCGAATTTTTTCTCATCTCCAGATTGTACTGTCTTTGTGTTTGATAATGCAATAATTATTTGAACAGATGCAGTAATGATAATGTTTTGCAGGAAATTCTTTTCATTGCAATTAAGTTTTTGTTTTATCTTAGATCTTCAGGACTGTTTTTACCTTGATTGCTAATGGGCAGGTCTTATGATATAGTCCGGGTGAAAATATATATCGGAGGAGCCATATGGGTGAGCGTGGAGAAGTCTTTTCAACAAAACTGGTCAAAGATGACAGAACTTATTTTTTCAATGTAAAAGAGAATATCTATGGAGATCTCTTTCTCAATATTGTTGAATCAAGACCTACAGATATCGAAGGAAGATATTTAAGACAATCAGTTATCGTCTATCAGGAAGATATGGGAGAATTCATCAAGGAATTCCAGAAGTCAATCGATTTCATCAAAATGCATGGGACAAGAAAGCCTCGTCCGACAACAATGGTCAGACGCCGCCATGCAGATACAAGCCCTAAGAAAGAAGGGGAGTGATCAGAAAAGATCCGGTGTCAGCTCTTCTTCCTTGACGTGGAAGGAGAGGCGTTCTATCGGAGATGGTCCGTATTCGGCTATGGCTTTCCTGTGCTCTTTAGTCGGGTAGCCTTTGTGCTTGCTGTAGCCATAAGCGGGCCATTTTCTGTCACAGAGCATCATTATCCTGTCTCTCTCGGTCTTTGCCAGAATCGATGCTGCCATGATCTCTGGTATTTTGCTGTCACCTTTGACAACTGCGATAGTACGGACAGGAACATCCGGTTTCTTGTTTCCATCAACCATCAATGTGTCGACTTTTACCTGTTCTGCAACTTTGAGATATGCTCTTCTCATAGCTTCAAGCGATGCCTGAAGTATGTTTACTTTATCTATTACCTTGTGGCTGAGTGAGACTATAGCCCAGGCTGTGGCTTTCTCTTTGATGATGACTTCCGCTTCTTCTCTCTCTTTTTCGCTCATTGCTTTCGAATCATGGAGAATACCGAATGGAAAGTCCGATGGAAGCACTACTGCCGCTGCTGTCACAGGACCTGCAAGAGGTCCGCGACCAGCTTCATCGGAGCCGCAGATGATTCCATAATCATCATCGTCAAGTAAGTCAAAAAGGCCGTTTTCCATATTCTTCATAGATGCTATAATCATCGGCAGTTCGTTTCAAGGAGGGTGAAGCTTGTTCCTCAAGTCACTCGATATCTATGGCTTCAAGAGCTTTGCAGACAAGACACATATAGACTTTGCAGGCGGAATCACATCCCTTCTGGGGCCTAATGGCTGTGGTAAATCGAATATTGTCGATGCAATCAAATGGGTTCTGGGAGAGAAGAGCACGAAGTCATTGAGAGCCGGTAAGATGGAAGATGTCATCTTCAATGGTACCGATACACGTAAGCCAATGCCCTTCGCTGAAGTTGAACTTACGATAGATAACTCCGAGCATCAGCTTCCGACTGATGTTGCTGAAGTTGCTATCAAACGCCGTTATTTCCGTACAGGCGAGAGCGAGTACTTCCTCAATGGCCAGAAATGCCTGAGAAGGAACATCAGTGAGCTCTTTTATGATACAGGTGTCGGTAAAAGTGCATACTCAATCCTTGAACAGGGTAAGATTGACCAGATTCTCTCTACGAAACCTGAAGACAGACGATATCTTTTTGAAGAAGCTGCCGGTATCTCCAGATACAAAGAGCAGTGTCACAAGGCAGAGCTGGATCTAGAGAAGACAAAAGAGAACATTGATGACATCACACGCTCCTTCAATGAAGCCAAGCGTGCCTGTGATCGTTCCCGCAGCCAGGCTGAGAAGGCAAAGAAGGCAAGAGATCTGGAGACGAGAGCCTTCGATCTCGATGTCAGATACAATCTTGCCAGGATCCGCACATACAATCTGATGAAAGATCAGAGAGAAAAATGGAAATCCAATGCGGAGTCGGAGATAGCAAGGCTGCAGGAACTGATGGCAACCCTTGATGATGAGATTGTAAAAGAGCAGGGCGAGCTGAAGACAAAGAACGAAGAGCTCTATCAGGCCCAGCTTGCAATCAACAATACAGAGAATAGCATCAAGATGGCAGAGGAGAGGATAGGCCTCTGGACAGAGAACTTCCAGGATGCTTCCATCCGTCTCCGCAGTGCTGATGAGCGTATTGCAAACATACAGTCGGCTATCGACAGGATCAAAGGTGATATCGAGAATCAGGAAGACAGTCTTTCCATCAAGCGCGATCAGGCTGATGAGGAGCTGAAACAGATCACGGCCATCACCAGACTGCAGGAAGAGAAGAAAGTCCGTATCCAGAATCTCGAGAAAGAGACTGCAGAGAGGGAAGAGAGAAGCGCTGCCCTCGATGAAGAGATTCTGAAGCTTACGGAAAATCTTAAAGGTGTCATCGAGGAGCTTGTCTCTCAGGTTGATGAGAATACCGATACTGCATTCACAGCAGAGCGCAGAGACAGGGCTGAAAAGGCTTTTCTTGATAAAGCTGAGGAAGTGAAGGGTATTGTATCCAACAGAATCGCTTTTCTTGAGACGCTCAAGGACGAGGCTCTGATTTCACGTGAGATAGCAGAAAAGGATTTCCGTGTTTATTACTCATCCGTCGATGAGCTCATAGTTTTGTTCCGTTCTTATATCGATACAATCCCTCCCGTCGTCGATGCACTTCTTTCTGCTGATGGTCTTATTGCCAGAAAGCGCGAGATAGAGAAAAGAGAAGGGGAAATCAGAAGGGAGAAGGATGAGAACAGGACTCGTATCCAGCTCTGCCGCGATGAGATAACAGTCCTCAGAAATGATGTGGAGTCCCTTTCGGAAACACTCGATCAGCAGAAAGAGCATTATAGGAATGTTCTCAGCAACCTTGAGATTGCTGAAAATTCCCTCAGATCTCTCCGAACTTCGATAGAGGAGAAGGAAAGCGAGAAAGAGGAGGCCATCATAGGTTCGGAGAAGGACCGGAATCTTGTTCATGAATATAACGATAAGATCAAAGATGAGGAGGCAAGCAGAAAGCAGCTGAAGCAGGATCTTGATGAAATGAACAGATCCATCGGAGATAAGCGTGCGGTCGTGGCAGATCTTTCAACACAGCTTCAGATTAAAAGGCACGATAAGGAAAAAGCTTTCTCCGATCTCAATGAAGCGAACAGGATCCTTTCGGAGCAGAATGCTAATATCAGCAGTACTGATGTGCTTATCGATAACATCATCCAGTCATTCTTCACCAAGTATTCCAGAAACCTTGGCGAGTTCCAGAAGATCATCGAGGAAGAGGATCTTCCGGATGATACATTGCTGATGAATGAACTGAATGAGGTGAACAAGGAAATAGAGAAGCTTGGCACTGTCAATTACCTTGCAGAGGATGATTATAATGCTGCGAAGGAGCAGTATGACTTCTACTCCAAGCATCTGGAAGATCTCAATAAGGCAAGAGTGGACCTAGAGAAGGTCCTGCAGGAAATCCAGGACAGGGCAAAGGAGCTCTTCCTTGAGACATACAATGAGATAAGCAGCAATTTCCAGGCAATGTTCACCCGTCTCTTCGGAGGTGGAATCGCAAAGCTTACGCTTGAGGATCCGGAGAATGTTCTTGTCTCAGGTATCGATATCTTCGCCCAGCCGCCAGGAAAGAAGCTTGTAACGCTTTCCCTTCTCTCTGGCGGTGAGAGGAGTATGACAGCTGTTGCGCTTCTCTTTGCAACGTATCAGGTGAAGCCATCTCCGTTCTGTATTCTTGATGAGCTTGATGCAGCTCTCGATGACAAGAACATCGGGTACTTTCTGGATGTTCTTCAGGATTTCGGAAGGCAGAGCCAGTTCATCATCATCACACACAACAAACATACTGTTACAGGTTCAGAGACGCTTCTTGGTGTCACTCAGATGGAAGCAGGTGTTTCCACTACAGTCAGCTACAGGCTCGACAGGATTGCAGGACAGCCGGTCATCCTCAACGATGACAATGCTGTTGTCGACTTTGACAATGAAGGTAAGGCACGCTCGTGAGATTGACTTCCGCCCTTCATTATTGTATAAGCATAAAGGCTTATTGCGATGTTTGATAGTATAGCAGGAAAATTTACAGGAATAATGAGAACGCTTTCCGGTAAAGGAAAGATTTCGGAGAAGAACGTCAGAGACGCAGTAGAGGAAATCAAGGAAGCTCTCCTTGATGCTGACGTCAATCTCCGCGTTGTCCGTCGTTTTGTCAATTCAACGCTTGATGAAGCTCTCGGTGAGAAGGTTCTCTCCTCCGTAGACCCTGGTCAGCAGTTCACGAAAATCGTCTATGACAAGATGGTTGAGCTCCTGGGAGGAACGGAGAATACAGCTTTACGCTTAAAAGGCAAAGATGCCACATCAATCATACTTCTCATGGGTCTGCAGGGTTCTGGTAAGACAACAGCTGCGCATAAGCTGGCCTGGAAGCTCAAGAAAGAGGGCAGGCGTGTCATGCTTGTTGCAGCCGACCTTGTCCGTCCTGCCGCTATCACACAGCTTGAGGTTCTTGGCGAGAAAGCAGGAGTTCCTGTCTTTACCATCCCCGGTGAGAAAGATCCTGCAAAAGTCGCAGAGCAGGCCATTTCCAAGGCTCGCCATGATCTGATTGATACAGTAATCATCGATACTTCCGGACGTATGCACCTCGATGAAGCTCTGATGGAGGAGATCCAGAGAGTTGCAAAAGTCTCCAGACCTGATGAGACACTCTTCGTCGCCGATGCAATGACTGGACAGAGCGCTGTCGATATCGCGAAGGAATTCGAGGAGAAAGTCGGAATTTCCGGTGTTATCCTCACTAAGTTCGATTCCGATACAAGAGGCGGTGCTGCACTCTCGCTCCGTTCTGTTGTAGGCAAACCGATCAAATTCATCGGTACTGGTGAGAAGATGGAGGACCTGGAGGTCTTCCATCCTGAACGTATTGCAACCCGTATTCTCGGCATGGGCGATATCGTCTCCCTTGTTGAGAAGGCACAGGAACAGTACGATCAGGCAGAAGCTGAAAGACTGCAGAAGAAGATGGCAAAGAATACCTTCGATCTGCAGGATTACCTTGAACAGCTGGAGAAGATGGACAAGATGGGCTCTGCTGATAAGCTGCTGGAGATGATTCCCGGAGCAAAAGGCAACATCTCGGAAGAAGATCTTCATCTAGAGGAACTTGAGAAAGAGAAAGCCATCATCCGTTCCATGACACGCTTCGAGAGAAGCAATTACAGAATCATAGGACCTTCCAGAAGAAAGAGAATCGCACGTGGTTCCGGAACTTCTGTTGCAGAAGTCAACAGGCTTCTCAAGAAGTTCGAGAAATCACGTCTGATGATGAAGAAGGTCATGACAAACAGTAAATACCAAGCTGCTTTCCAGAAAATGATGGGAATGTAGCTTTCAAGCAGTATAAGGAGAATACCGTGAGCACAACAATGAGACTTAAGCGCTTCGGCACGAAGAAGAGACCCTACTACAGGGTAGTTGTACAGGACAATCGTCTGGCAACAAGCTCTAAGACAATCGATGAGGTCGGAACATACCGCCCAGTCGAGGCTGAGAACCAGCTGACACTCAATGAGGAGAAAATCAAAGAGTGGATTGGTAAGGGTGTAGTCGTATCGCCGACTGTCAAGGATCTTCTCAATTCGCAGGGTATCCAGATTAATCGCAAGAACTGATTCCAGGAGGGCCTATGGAAAAGGAACTTGTGGAATTTATGGTCAGGAGCCTTGTTGACCAGCCTGATGAAGTGAGCGTCAATGTGATTGAAGGTGAGAAATCCACAATCCTTGAGCTTCACGTTGCTGAAGGTGATGTCGGTAAGGTAATCGGCAAGCAGGGCCGTATTGCAAAAGCTATCAGGACAATCCTTTCAGCTAGTGCAACACGCGACGGTAAGCGTGCCGTTCTGGAGATCCTCGACTGATGGAAGAGCTTCTCTCAACCGCAACTATCGGCAGGACACATGGAGTTGAAGGCTTTCTGAAGATCTATTCTCTCTCGGGAGAGTATGCTCATCTGAAGAAGCTGAAGAGCGCCGTAGCTGTCTTCCCTGACGGAAGAGAGAAGCTTCTCTCTGTCTTACAAGTCCGCATTCAGGGCGATAACCTTCTGATGAAGTTTTCCGGTTATGAAACTCCGGAAAGCGCCAGACTTCTCTCTGGCTCTGTGCTGAAAGTCAGACGCGAAGATGCCAGAAAACTTAAGAAAGGCGAGTATTATATCGCTGACCTGTATAATCTCAGCGTCATCTACAAAGGTGAAACGGTTGGCACAGTCCGTTCCGTCTCAGAAGGAGCACAGGCAATGCTTCTCAATGTAGAGCACGAAGGCAGAATTTATCTTGTACCTAATCTGCCGGTTTTCCTCTCCCGTCCAGATTTCGATCATGGGACGATAGAGCTACTGATGGGAGAGCTTCTCGATTTATGAAAATCACGATACTTACGCTCTTTCCTGAGATGGTAGAGCCTTTTTTCCTTTCGTCTATCATGAAAAGAGCAGTGGAGAAAGGCCTCATCGAGTACAGGATAATCAATTTCCGCGACTGGGCAGAAGGAGTGCATGCCAAAGCCGATGATATCCCTTACGGAGGGGGAGCTGGTATGGTCATAATGCCAGGCCCTATCTCTCAAGCACTTGATTCAATTGATGCAAAAGGGAAGAGAGTTGTCTTTCCAACTCCTTCCGGCAGGCTTCTCACAGAGGATTATGCTTCAGTTCTTTCAAGGGAAGAAGAACTTATTTTCATATGTGGCCATTATGAGGGGCTCGATCAGAGAGTAATCGATGAATATGTTATTGATGAAATCTCGATAGGAGATTATGTGCTCTCCTCAGGAGAGACAGCAACAATTGTCGTCATTGACGCTCTTTACCGTCTCATCGATGGTGTTATCACCTCAGAAAGCCTTGAAGATGAGAGTTTTTCTCAGGGATTATTGGAATATCCTCAGTATACAAGGCCATATAGGTATTGCACTAAATCCGTCCCAGATGTATTATTAACCGGTCATCATGCCCATATTACCCAATGGCGCTGTGACCAGAGGCTGGCTAAAACGATGCAAAACCGGCCTGACCTGCTCTCTGATGCCTCTCTCAGCATCGAGGAGCGGAAAAGACTTCTGTCGATACTAGATCAGGATAAGAGGACTTGTCAGAGATGGATATTATCAGAGCTTTAGAAGCAAAGCAGATGAAAGAGAACGCCGAGAACTTCAGCATCGGCGACACAGTTCGCGTTTCATTCAAGATCGTTGAGGGAACAACTGAAAGAATTCAGGTTTTCGAGGGTATTGTCATTGCTAAGAACAATACTGGTGTCAGAAGAACATTCGTCGTCAGAAAGATCAGCTATGGTGTTGGCGTCGAGAGAATCTTCCCGCTTCACTCTCCAAGAATTGAGAAGATTGAAGTTGCCAGAAGAGGCCGTGTCAGAAGAGCAAAGCTCTACTACCTCCGCTCACGTGTTGGCAAAGCTGCAAAGGTTCCAGAGCTTCTCATCAAGAAGAACGCTTAAAGGATTCTTTCAGGAGAAGAGGGTCATGTCTAACATGGCCCTTTTTCTGTTAATGTGCTAGTATCATCATATGTCAAATAAAAAGCCTCAGAAGCAGAAGGACAGAAAGAAGAACAGACAGAAGAATGGAATCAATGGATTCTCGACTCTTAACCAGGTTGCTGGTGTACCAAAACCCAGAGAATACCATTCATCTATTCCTGTAGAGACTCCATCGGCGATTACTGAGCCTCGTCCAGTCTGTGTATATTGCGGAGAAGTCATTGAGAATATAGCTTCTGCTTTCGTGACAGGAGAGGACAGCTTTGCACATTTCGACTGTGTCCTTGAAAGAATCAGAGAAAGCGAAAAACCAGGAGATGGGGAGAGTATCTCCTATCTGGGATCCGGTACATTCGGTCTCATCGGGCACGATGAGGAAGGAAAGGTAATCATTCTCAGGAAAATTCCTGTAGAGACTCCTGATGAGACAAAAGCCATGAAAGCATATATCACGACGCTGAGGGACTGAGATGAGCAGAGCAATCTTTCCTGGGTCTTTCGATCCACCTACAATCGGACACATAAATATCATCGAGAGAGCTGCTGCTCTTTTTGATCAGCTCCACGTTGTCGTTGCAGATAATATAGAGAAGAAATATCTTTTTACTCCCGAAGAGAGGATTGATCTCCTGAAGAAATCCCTGCCGTATGCCGGAAACATAGTTTATAGTGTCCATTCCGGTCTTACTGTAGATTACGCCAGAGAACATGGAATCTCGATAATGATCAGAGGTGTCCGAGGGGCCGGGGATTTCTCGTATGAATTTGAGATGGCTATGACAAACAAACTTCTCTATCCAGATCTGGAAGTTCTTTTCATGCCGACGGACTCAAGATATTTCCTTATAAGAGCATCCCAGATCAAGGAACTAGCACAGTTCGGTGCAGATTTTTCTTCCATGGTCACACCTCCAGTGAAAGAAGCACTGGAGAAAAAATTTCCCAGGAAAACAAAACAATAATTATTTTTCAGAATAGCTATTGACTATTATCCTGTTTTCCGGTTTAATAACCAAGGTTTAACGGAGAGGTTCCCGAGCGGTCAAAGGGGGCAGACTGTAAATCTGTTGGCTAAGCCTTCGAAGGTCCGAATCCTTCTCTCTCCACTGAGTCATATATGAGAGCGAATGCTTCTTGTATATGACTTTTTTTACAACCTGTTAGGTTGTTCCAAAATGAAATGTAAACGGAAAAATCCCAAGTCTCCAAAAGTATCCCGTGCTATAATTAAGAAAATCATCAGGAGGTTTGATTATGAAAACCAGAATTGGAAGATTGTTGCTCACGATGGGGGGTATTGCTAATTGTCTCCCTCTCTCTCATCTCTTGCTCAAATAAACCAATATGGCTTGTTCCACCGATACTTCTACCACAGATTGATTACGTTACAGTTACTTTTGATCCAAATGTTCCAGAAGGGGAAGAAGGAAACGTCACAGGTATGCCTGAGAATGAAACATTTGCCTCTGGCACAGTACTTGAAGAACCGATCTCCTCGCCATCATTCTCAGGATATGTATTCAGTGGCTGGTATACAGAAACAGGGGAAGCCTATACTTTCGGGATACCTGTTACGGAAAATCTTGTGCTCTATGCACATTGGACAACCACCGTCACGGATGATAATGGCGTATCATATAGTATCAATACTGACGGCAAATCCCTTTCTATAACAGGATACAATGGCACAGAAGCGAACCTTGTCATTCCTGCGGAAATCGGAGGATATCCAGTAACTGAAGTCGGAATATATGCTTTCTGGAGAAATAAAACCATAAAGAGCATCGTTCTTCCAGAAGGGGTTACAGATATCGGATTTCAAGCATTTTATGATGATACACAGCAGTCTCCGCTTGAGAAAGTTGTTCTTCCTAAAACCTTGAAATCTATAGGAATTGAAGCCTTCAGAGGTAACCGGAATCTGAAAACAATCAAACTACCGGATGAACTTGAGAACATTGGTAATTCGGCATTCTATGATTGCAGGGAACTTGAGGATATAGGAGAAGATCTGCCAGGTTCTCTTAAAACTATTGGTGAAAAAGCCTTTAAAGATACGTATGTTTTGAGTATGTATATAACAATACCCTCTGGTGTAAAGGAAATAGGGAATGAGGCATTCAGAGGCTCCGGAATAACTGGTGTTAAATTCAATGATGGCTTAGAGAAAATCGGGCAATCTGCTTTCACAAAAAGTGATAACGCAAGTGCGCCTGATTACTCTCTCACTGGTGAGATTATCATCCCTGATAGCGTTACAGAGCTTGGACAGAATGCCTTTACGAATACAAAGATTACCAAGGTGGTGGTAGGGACGGGTGTTCAGAATATTCCTGAATATGCTTTTGATAACTGCAGTTTGCTGGAGAGTGTTGAAGTTAAGGGTGCGAAGACAATAGGCGGCCATGCATTTTCCAATCTCAGTTCACTGGAAAACATTACACTCAATGAAGGCCTAGAGACAATCGGAACATGGGCATTCGGAAATATAAAGAAAGACGATGGTGCTAATATCGAAATCCTTGTTCTTCCTGCTTCGCTTAAGCATATAGCTTCTTCCGCATTCCAGAGTACAGATGGAATCACGAACATTGAGCTTAAATCTACTGAGACAGATTTGTTCACCGGTTCCAGTAGCGTATTCCTTTACTTATATGGGAGCCTTTATCTTCCAAATATAGATTTACAGGAAAATTGTCCTTGGACTAGCGGTTGGAATGGGCAGAGATCTCCGCTTTACTATGGACAAACATATGGAGGAAATCGATAACCCATAATACTTCATATCCCATTGTCTCTTTTTCCCTACATGCTTCGGGAAATATGCTGAACAGCTGAATAAATTAACAGCTGTTCAGCTGAATAGCGGAACAGCACACAGGCTACTATAAAAACCTTGGGACAGATATGAATGAAACATGCCTAGTTTTTCTTCATTGAAGCTTTTCCAAAAAGCCTGATCAATCTACAAGCCAAAGTCATATAACACTCAGACTGAATAATGATATTTGTTGATTTTCAAAGCAAGGGGAAGGGGATATCAGATGAGAATAAACGAATCACTCAGAATATATCAACAATCATCATCGAAATGCTTCATGTTTCCAACTGATGGAGAGAGAAAACCATCTATTCCATCACCATATATCTGACTCCCTCCCAACAGCAACATCGTCAGTTTCCTTCTTGCCTCAGCTTGCACTAAGAGCAAGGACAAGAACATTTTTGGCAGTCTTCGTCGGAAAATCAGAGAAGGAATTAATGATGGCTCGATCAAGCCCTACACTGTCGAAGAGGTTGAGGGAGTCCGATTTGTAAGAAAGAACAGCTAAGAACCTTATATGAGAAAATTTGATATCGCCGATGATTCTTGATGCATGCAAATGCTTTTACTACTATAGCTCTGTTTGAGGTGAGAAGTGTTCTACGATAAAGGTCTTCGCTTTGAGTGTCAGAGATGTATGTATTGCTGTTCGGCAGAGCCTGGGTATGTCTATCTAACTGAAAAGGATATAAAAGCAGCATCCAGCTATCTGAAGATTTCAGAAGAAGAATTCATTGAACGCTATTGCCGTCTTGTTGATTTCGGCACATACAGTCTAGTCTCCTTGCAGGAACGACCTGACTACGATTGCATATTCCTTACCCCACATGGCTGTTCCATCTATGAGGCGCGCCCATCACAGTGCAGGACATATCCTTTCTGGGAGAATGTTCTTTCATCTGAAGAGGCATGGGAGAACGAAGGCAGAAGCTGTCCAGGAATAGGGAAGGGTACTGTTATTTCCAAGCGTGAAATCGAGAAGCGGCTGGAAAAAGGCAAGGAAGTTCCTTTCATTGTAATAAAGAAGTGACGACTTCAGGATTTCCTGCTATATTTAAACTGGAGTCTTGTCTTGCCTGTATATACAGATAGCACTATAAATTCCATTAAAACCAGACTGAGCATCTCTGAAGTCGTGCAGATGTATATTCCTATTGTCACAAGAAGTGGCAGAAACTGGGCAAAATGTCCTTTTCATGGAAATGGCAACGAACGTACACCTTCCTTTGCCATAAATGACAGAGAAGGATTCTATCATTGTTTCGGCTGCGGTGAATCTGGAGATATGTTCACTTTCATCGAGAAGATGGAACATGTCTCTTTCAATGAAGCTGTAGAGATACTTGCAAAGAAAGCCGGAGTGACACTCGAAACAAAAGCCGGCAAGGTGGAGAGAAAGGATAAGGACGAAGTTGAAGCCCTCTATGAGCTCAATCAGCGTATAGCAGGAACATTTGCCTATCTTCTCTATAACTCTGAAGAAGGAGAGAAAGCGCTTGAGTATCTGCAGAAGCGAAAAGTCTCGGAGGAGATGATAAAGCTCTTTGAGCTTGGATATGCTCCATCCGATACATCGTGGCTTTACAAATTCCTGCAGAAGAAGGGATATACCGATGAACTTCTGAAGAAATCAGGGCTGTTCTCCCCTGGAAGCTTCCCTTATCCGATGTTCGCAGATCGTCTGATGTTTCCAGTGCGGTCATGGCAGGGAAGGTATATAGCATTCTCTGGCCGGGATTTATCAGGCAGAGAGAATGCACCGAAATACAAGAACACATCAGATACTCCTGTCTACTCAAAGCGACATAATCTCTTCGGGCTTTACCAGGCGCTGGAGACGCTGAAAAAAGGCAAGACACCTGCACTTATCGTGGAAGGGAATTTTGATGTAGTCTCCATGCATCAAGCAGGAATCACAGGTGCTGTCGCCTCGCTTGGAACTGCATTCACAGAGGAGCAGGTGAAACTCCTGTCACGCTATACAAACCGTATTGACCTGATGTTCGACAGCGATGAGGCAGGGCAGAAGTCAACAGACAAAGCAATTGCCTTGATTCATAAGGCCGGACTGGAATGTTTTGTGCATAAGCTGACAAGGGGAAAGGATGCCTCTGAGATTCTTGAAAAAGAGGGTACAGAAGCACTTTTTGATGATTTCAAAACTTCAGAGAGTGCCTTCCAATATCTTGTCAGTAAAGGAAGTAAGACGTATAATATCCAGTCAGCAAGGGGAAAGTCTGACTTTGTCAGATATCTTTCTCCTTTTCTTCAGTCTACAGTATCCAGTGTTGAGACGGACAGTTATGTGCAGTCTCTGTCGTCACTGCTGTCTGTATCTGAAGAATCAATCAGAGCCGATATGACCTCTGCTGATGATAAGAGGCAGCAGATGGCCGGGGAGGATGAGAGAGGAATCATACAGGGCAGTCCTAGACGGCGCTTCAATCCTGCAGCTGTCTCAATCGATCTCTTTGCAATGCTCTATCTTGCAAATCACAGAGAGCTTTTCAGAGAGTACAGATCAAGAATCAGCTTTGCGGATCTGAAGGACAGGGAAGCCCAGATAATTTACATGGCGCTTGAAAACGCCATGAGAAACGAGATAACGAGCAATGAGCTCTTCCTTACCATGATTACAGATGAGGATGCAAGAAACGATACCGCTACCTCCTTCGCTCTTGATGAGTATTCACAGAAGAACGGGAGAAGCGCACTGGATGAAGCCGCAGACCGGATTACCCTCAGAGGAATGGAAGAGAGAAGAGGCGTTCTCCTGAACCAGCTCAGATCTTTCTCGGATTCATTGGATCAGGAACAGCTTGAAGATGCACTGATGCGCAAGAAGGAACTGGACGAGAAGATCAGCGTGCTCAGGAATGAGCTTTTCAGAAGTACTTTAAAAGAGGAATAAATGGCAGAACAGGATATCAGGAACTCAGCATTCTACAAGGAACTTGTCAATCTGGCAAAAGAGCAGGGCTATGTCACACTCTTGGACATTGTCTCTGCAATTAAAAAAAACAAGGATACCCATGGGGATATCGATGCCATCACAGAAGCTCTGAAAAAGGATGGAATCCAGTATACAGAGACAGAAGATGGGGACCCGGATTTTGCCAATGAACCTTCAGAAGAAGACCTCGAGAACTTCGGCGATGATGAGGATTTCGACGATGATATCGATGACGATGACGTTGGCGAAGACGAGCAGGGGCCTACTGACGAGGATCTTGCAGATATCGAGAGCGAAGAGAACGAGGATGAAGACGAAGATGAAGAGAAGTCATCTTCCGATGAAGATGAAGATGAGGATGAGGACGTAGAGGCCGAAGAAGAGGAAGAAGAGAACCTCAATGAATGGAAAGGCACAGACGATGATACTGAAGTCTCTACAGAGCGTTTCATCGATATCTCATCTGTCTCCGAGCATCAGAGTGAACATAAAGCACACGCTCAGCAGGGTAAGTATGATACATCCCAAGATGATCCTATCCGCCTCTATCTCAAGGAAATCGGTAATGAGAATCTTCTTACAGGCGAGCAGGAAGTAGAACTTGCAATGCAGATGGAAAAGGGTGGTGATATCGTCCGTTCCGTTATCCGGGAAAGCGGAATAATCATCACATTTTTCGCCCGCGTGATCGAGAAGATGAACACACGCATTGAAGAAGATACGGAGGAATCGCTCTCTACCGAAGAACTGAAAGAGTTCCTTTCTGTACAGAAGAGATATAATGCAGCTTATCGTGAGGCTCTGGGAAAGGAGATTCCCAAAGAGATCAGGGAGTACAATGAACTCAAGAGCCGTATGCTTCTTGCAGGTGAGACTCCAGAGCTTTCCAATGAAGTCATAACACTCAGGGAGAAGCTCCTCAATGAACTTGGTGGTTGCCCTGATGAATCATCTCCGCTTTACAAGGGCAAGAAGCGTACAGATTTCCCTTCCCGCGAGGAGTGGATCAGCTATTGCCGTGAGAGATCAAGAGATGAGAGACTGAGGAAGCTTGAAGACAAGCTTGACAGCCTCAAGAAAGAGGAGAACAGTCTCAACCAGCGTATTGCGAATATTGTTGCAGAGAAGGATAAGCAGTTCAGAGCAGATCACCCGGAGATGAAAGGTGCAGAGCTGGAGAAGGAAATCCAGAGAATCCATCGCCGCGTCAAGGAAGAGCACAGCTCTACCGAGACTGAGCTTGCCAAGAGATATACTGATTTCCGCGCAGAACTCGAAGCCATCGAAAAAGGTGCATATATTCCTGTTTCATATTGGATTACACCATTTGAGATCCAGAAAGAAGATATTGATGAACTTACAGATATCTTCATCAAGGCAAAGAGCAAGATCATCTCATGCAATGAAAAAAAGAAGAAGATTGAAGATCATCTTGGAGTCAGCAGCGTGAAAGAGCTGAGGCAGCTTGGCCGTGATCTTGCAACCAGATCAAAAGCTGAGAAGATCGAAGAGTCCTTGGGCATGAGCGCAGATCAGATCAAGGAAGAGATTAAAGAGCTTCAGCTGACAGAGAAAGAGCTCAGAGGTATAGAAACAGACTTCGAGTGTTCTTCTGATGAGATTATCGAGAATGTAAGAAACATCCAGCAGGGACAGAGAATCCTCAAGAGCGCAAAGGATCGTCTGATCAAAGCAAACCTGCGTCTTGTTGTCTCGATTGCCAAGAAGTATACAAACCGAGGCTTGCAGTTCTTTGACCTTGTACAGGAAGGCAATATCGGTTTGATCAAGGCCGTTGAGAAGTTCGAATATGAGAAAGGATTCAAGTTCTCGACATATGCAACATGGTGGATCAAGCAGGCTATTTCCCGCTCAATCTCCGATCAGGCAAGGACAATCCGTGTTCCTGTCCATATGATTGAGCAGATAAATAAAGTTGTCAGAGAGTCCAGAGTGCTCATGCAGAGTCTCGGAAGAGAACCGACCGATAAGGAAATTGCAGATCACCTTGGATGGCCAGAGGCAAAGGTGAAGAACGTCAAATCAGTTGCCCGTGAACCGATATCACTTGAGACACCTGTCGGAGAAGAGGAAGACAGCGTTCTTTCTGATTTCATCGAAGACAAGGATGCGGAGAATCCTGCTTCCAGGACAGCGTTCGTCCTTCTTCAGGACAAGATCAGAGAGCTTCTCTCCACACTTCCGCAGAGAGAGCAGGAAGTACTGAGAATGAGATTCGGTCTTGACGACGGATATGCGCTGACTCTTGAAGAGGTAGGCCTCTATTTTGATGTCACAAGGGAAAGAATCAGACAGATTGAAGCTAAGGCATTGAGAAGGCTTCGCCATCCAAAGCGCAGCCGCCAGCTCAAGGACTGGAACTGACAGTAGAAAGAAAGATGATTATCCGCTAAGATAGCGGAGCGAGGAGATTTAGTGTATGGCAGATAACGAGAAGCTTGAATGTCTTAAAAAGCTTCAGGACGTGCTTCAGGCAAAATTTGAACTTGAGCAGCAGGTGGAGACCCTTCCAAGAGAGCTGAGAAGGGAAGAAGCAGAACTTCAGAGAGTCGAGAAAGAATTCGCAGCTCTTCAGAAGCTTGTTGAAGACACCACTGATGAAGTCAAATCACTCTCCATCAGATATGAGGATGCTTTCCAGACCAGGACTGGGTATGAAAAGCAGATGGAATTCCTGAATACACAGAGAGAGTATGAGGCTCTTTCCAAGCAGCTTGAAGAAGCCAGAGCTAATGAAGAGACTCTTCTCAAGCAGCGCAACAGCAAGATGAAGGAATCTGAAAAACTCAAAAAGGATGTTGTCGCAAAAGAAGAGGAAGTCAACGCACAGAGAGCAAGAGTCGATGAGGAAAAAGCCAAAGTCGATGCTCAGCTCAGCGGTATCAATGACCGCATTGCTCAGCTTGACAATGAATGTCTCAGTGTAAAAGGCACATCAATCTCCGATGAGCTTTATGAGAAATTCTCCAATATCGTAAAGAAGAAGGATGGCGTCGGTGTTGTCCCTGTCCATGGTCAGGTCTGCACAGGCTGCGATAGGGTTCTTCCTGTGCAGTTCGTCATCGATCTTCGCCTCAAGCAGGAAAAGAACGAGATTGAATACTGCCCGTATTGCTCAAGAATCATCTGGTATGAGCAGCTTGATCCGGAGACTGAGAAGAACTATATCTTCGAACAGCTTGAATCTAAAGGAAGCGGAAGCGAGAAGGCTTCTTCTGCTGCTGCAGAAACACAGAGCGACAGCGATTCCTATGATGAGTCCATGGGTATGGATGGAGGATTCGAGGACTTCTGATTCTCTCCAGGTTCCGGAGGTAATCGCTGCATAGCAGAGGAAAGTCCGGGCTCCACAGGACAATGGTGCTGGTTAACGGCCAGGAGCAGTAATGCTACAGAAAGTGCAACAGAGAGTAGACCGCCCGAAAGGGTAAGGGTGAAACGGCAGTGTAAGAGACTACCGCCTGGACAGTGATGGACAGGGCTCGGCAAACCTCACCAGGAGCAAGGCCAAGTATGCAGTCGGCTGGTCCGGCCATGGCTGCGGGTAGGCTGCTTGAGTTATGGAGCAATCCATAGCCTAGATAGATGATTACCTAAACAGAACCCGGCTTATCCGGGGCCTGGTTTATATATGAAGAGCTGTCTGAGAGATGATGGCTCTTTTTCTTTTCCGACATTATCGTAATTCCTGAAAAATCAGCAGAGAACGTATGAATTTAAATTCATCTCTCTTCTCAATAATGGTAATATCTTTGCATGAGAAAAACATCTTTTCTGATTATTTTCCTGCTGCTCTCCTCCATGCTCTTTGCCTCATCCTGGCATATAGGAGGAGAGACTGGCTATGCACTCAATTTCATGAGCACAGTCACAACATGGCCTGATACGGAATACAGACCTGGCCATGGACCAGAGGTAGGATTTATCGCAGAATACAGCATAAATGATTACCTTGCTTTGCAAACAGGCCTGAAATACATCGGAAAAAGTTTTATATATCATCATACGAATAATGATATTGTCATAAATAACTATATGGAGATGGATCATTTCATCGAACTACCTTTCACACTCCGTTACACCCATCAGTTCGGAGATGTCCGCATCTTAATTGGTGGTGGTGCATATTTAGGAATCTGGTTTCTTTCGCAGAGTTTTGGTAAGAACATCAGCGCATCAGAAGATTCAGAAAACTCATATTATTACAATAGCTTTGGCGATATTATCCCATTTGAAGATAAAGATAATCTCTTTGAAGCTGGAGTTCTTGCAGAAACCGGTGTCTCATGGACACTGGAAAACAGTCTCAGACTCGATTTCTCAATCCGGTACGAAGGGAACATGACAAGTCTTGTGAAGGATTATCAGGAGAACACAGCCCACAGGTACAACGATACTGTTGTATTCTCAGTCAGCTGTCTGGTTCCTGTAGGAGGTGAGAGATGATACGCAAAGCACTGGCATTTCTTTCAATACTCTTTGTCTTTCTTCTCGCATCCTGCCGTCCACAGGCTGAGTTCCCACCATCTGTTTCTCATCAGCCTCTCTGGGAGGAATTCTTCCAGGGGTTCTGGGATAAGATGAATACACAGTATGCTTTCTGGTATCTCGATTCCCCTGATGATGAATGGAATTCTGTCTATGAAGAATATATGCCGCAGTTTATAGATCTTGAAGGAATCATAGGGGAAAGCAGCGAAACAACAGATCTTGCCTGCAGGTACTTCTATGACATAGTAAAGAATCTCAGTGACTGCCATTACTCTTTACGTGTGACCGATGGGGAATCCTGGAGGCTTGTATTCTCGAAGTACATGTATAATCTTCTTCTCGATAATGGATATACAGATGATGAGATATTCAGTTTCTTCACAGAAGGGAACCAGCCAACGCTTTATGAGCTTACAGAGAGAATCGACTCTATTCTCAAAGATACATTCAAGGTGAATATCTCAGGAGAGACTCTAGGACAAGTGACTCCTGGAGCATATCTTGCAGAATGCAATGTGATTTACAAGCCAGGCAAAACATACGATTCCTGTTATATATTCGGAAGGACTTCAGACAATATCCTGTATCTTGGACTCTCTGATTTCTGTTTCAGCGATTACATGAATGAAAGAGAAGCACAGGAATTCATCTCTCTCTGGAGAACGGCAATCGAGGATTATCTTTCAGGCGAAGCAGGGAAGGATATCAATGGAATCATAATCGATCTGAGGGGAAATACAGGAGGCTATAATGCAGATCTTCCGCTATTCTGGAACTGCTTGTTCTCAGAAGATGTCTATTTCGCAGATACCCTCGGAAAGGATGGGATGAACCGTCTCGATTATGGCCCATGGGTCAAGTATATTATCCATGGCGGTGAGAATACATCTCGCGATTTTGATAAGCCGATTGCTGTCCTGATAAACAAAGGGACTGTTTCAAACGGAGAAATCTCTACGCTTCTTTTCATGGCTTTGAGAGATTATTATGGTTTTAATGTATCTGTATTCGGCGAGGATTCAGCAGGAGGTCTTGGAACTGCATTTATTGATAATAATGATAATCAGATTTCACCATTTGAGGATCCCTATGTCTTCAATGCCGGACAGTTCAATATTGGGTATATTGTCGGAGCAACGCAGAACAGGAGCACTAGATACAGAAATGGAGAGGTGTATGAGAATACCGGAATAACACCTGATACAATGACAGAAGCAGGAAATGCAACACTCGATGCAGCTCTGAAATGGATCAGAGCTGAAATCTGAGACAATCAAGCCGGGACTCCCGGCTTAATTATTCTCGCTTTTCTTAGCCTCTTCCCAGAGTTCATTCATCTCATCAACATGCTCTTTGTCTATTGCAATACCGCGCTCGGCAGCCATATTGAAGAGCCTCTGGAAACGGGCTTTGACCTTCTCATTGCATCTGTACAGAGCTATGTTAGGTCTTATCTTCATGAAACGGCAGAGATTGACAACGGAAAAGAGCAGATCCCCGAGTTCCATCTCAAGATGCTCAGTATCCCCTTCCGCAATCGCTTCATTTACCTCTTCAAGTTCCTCTTCGACTTTGGCGACAACGCCTGCAGCATCAGGCCAGTCAAAGCCTACTTTCTTCAGCTTCTTCTGTATTTCATAGCTTGTCTCAAGAGGTGGAAGAGAAGAGGGGATGTGAGAGAAGAAAGACTCAGCTTTGTCTTTATGGCCTTCCACATTCTCCTTTACGCTGTTCCAGAGAGAAAGCACCTGAGAAGCATTTTCAGCGTGCTCTTCGCCAAAGACATGCGGGTGCCTTCTGATAAGCTTGTCGCATACTTCATTGACAGCTTCAGATGGGTGAAAATCCTCTTTTTCCTCATGTATACGCAGATTCATGAAGACATTGATCATGATATCCCCGATCTCTTCGCGTTCGGAGGGAATATCTTTCTTCAGAACACCATCAAGATACTCATAGCTTTCATCGATAAGCGATTCAGTAGCGCTTTGGTTTGTCTGTACCCGGTCCCACGGGCAGCCGCCAGGTGCACGCAGGATCGAGATGATTGTATAAAGCCTGTCGAGACTGGAATTAAAATCAGGAGCATGCTCTCTATAATTATCGTACATAGCTGAATATTAGCACAAAAGATCTTTGTGATAATCACTGATTCTCAGTCTCTCCGAGCTTTGATTCGATTTCCTTCATCCTGTACAGCATCTCATTCTGTATCTCAGTCTGTTCTGTCAGTTTTTCAGCGATATCACCGAAGGCTGATACAACAAGCAGAAAAACCCATGTGAAGAACAGCATAAAAGCCGCATAGATTATTCCAATAATGAAGCCTTCGAAATCTCCGATGTCAAACATCAGGAATATAGAAGTCAGAATAACGAAAACCAGAAATACAATCGATGCGATTGATACAACATTTTTAATCTTGGTTCCCGGATTATTGAATAAGTCCATAGGCACCTCCTAGGGAAAAACTACTATAGCTAGATTAAAAACAGATTAAATATCGGTAAAAAAGTTATTTGTTGAAAGAATATCAGATTAATCCTTCATTCCAGCTGCAAGCTTGCTTACCTCTTCTTCAGAAAGCTCTGTTGCTCTTGCAACAAAGGAAACAGAATTGTTTGCTTTAAGAAGATTCTTTGCTATCTTAAGCTCTGCTTCTTTTCTTCCTTCTTCACGACCTTCATTACGATACTGGGCAATTTTGCTTCCTGGTTTCTCAATCATTTTCATCACTCCTTATACACCAAGAGCCTTCTTTTCTTTCAGGGAACCTTATCTTATCTATATCTTTCTCATGAAAGTCACGATAGAGTAGGCTTATCTCTGATTCGATTGTATCACAATAAGTTCCATTAGCCACCACAAGGGTTAAATTAGCTTCTGGAAGCAGCATTCCATCTTCGCATCTCATCATGAACGTGTCGGTAGCATTTGATTCCCCAATTACATCGAAATCAACGAGAAAAATAACGATTTCATTCTTAGATTCTTTATATGTTTTGCATTTCTCAAGAGAAGACAAAAGCAATGATGAACCATAGAACATCATCCTCCTGGAGAATTCAGTTTTATTATCCGCGACTCTCTGGATTTCTATATTGATTGGATTTCCATTTGTTTCATAAGCAACGACATCAAATATCACTGAATGACCAAGAATATTCTTCAGGTGCTTCTGTACATCGACTTTCTCAACAACAATATCATTTCTTGAAAGAACAATTCTGACGACACGTTCGACAGCCTTTGGATTGTTCTTAAAAGCTATCATTGCAGCAATGTCATCAAAAAGACAAAGAGATTTTGCTTCTATGATAAGTTTCGGATCGATATTCATTATTTCCTCTATTAATCTATACACAAAAAACTTCGGAAAATGTCAGGATTTAAAACTAAGAAGGGAAGGGAAAGAGAAAATCTGAGGGTTTCTATTAATAGGAGCAGAAACAGTAAAGTTTAATCAACAAAAAGTGTAATAATACCCTGATAAATATCGCGGTTACTCAAGTTACTATAAATCAGAACAAAATTGATTATTTGTCAAATATCAAATTGCTTTAGATTAGTGTTTATCTAAAATAATAGGATTTAAATTATATTCTATATATAAATGTTTTATTATGTTTAGAACATTCATAAATACAATATTACTATATTAATAAATATATTTATAAGAGTAATATTTTATCTTATTTTAATTCTGACAGATTTTGCAAGATTTGTAATAAACAATTTCTAATTGACAGAATATACATTATATCCATGAGATTTTTGATTTTACAGCCTATACTTATACATGTTTTTAAATCAATGTTTGATCTTGATGTTAAATAATTTGTATATTTGATATTTTAATCTGAATATTATTTTATAATAATATAATTAATTATTTGGATATACATATCATAATATTAAATATGCTATTATAAATACCTATTAATCAGGGTATATTCTAAACATTAATTTCTGATATTCTGTATTTGTATATAGTAACATAGGATGTAATTTTGACAACATGGGTTAATTTGAAATTTATTTTGAATGAAATCACTTATAAATAAAATAGATTATTGATATGAAATTGTGATTATATATTCAAGTATAAATGACAGTAGAGTAGTGTTCCCCTACCCTATTTCTTATACTTCAATGCTTTTGATCAATTGAATCTTACTGTAATCAAATCAAAGAAATAGGCATTACAAGAAGATTTTTACCTAATAATGTTTTTCTTGGACTCAAGCAGATTATTGTACCCATTTCGCTGGTATTTAAAGAATCAAAATGCTTTGCCATAGCAACTGTTGGTGTTGCACTGAGCTTTATCTCAATCGGATACAGTTTCCCCTCTGTTTTTTTGATCAAATCGATTTCTGCAATATTAGTGTCTTTATCTTTCCTTCTTTTACCTTCCTCTCGATAAAAATAGAACTGGGAATAATCATCATTGTTTCTTGCATTGCGAATAATTTCGCTAATGACATAGGATTCAAAGATAAATCCGGAGAGTTGATGAGAAATAAAACCATCAATACTTTTAATTCCAAGCAAATGGCAGCATACTCCAGAATCAACAAAATACATCTTTGGAGTCTTTACCAAAGATTTCATTGTATTTCCAGAATAAGGTTCAAGAAGAAAGATTATTTTATATGATATAAGCAGGTTGACTATCTTCTGGATCATATAAGCGCTTATTCCAGCTTCCTGAGACAAGCCAGAATAATTAATAGAACTTCCAACACGAGAAGCAAGGATACGAAGGATTTTAAGAAATTGTACTTCATCCATTTCTTTTAATTCAGATTTGATGTCACCAAGGAGATAGCTATTAATATAGGAGTTAAACCATGCGTTTCTATTTTCTTTTCGCATAGTAAAAACCTGTGGATAGCCACCGATTATTACATTTTCTATTGTCTCTTTATAATTCCATGGTGCAGGAATCTGTGTTTCGAAGGAAGGAGAAAAGGAAGGTCTGTACGGATCCCTTTGCTTCTCGCTTTGAGAAAGTGGAAAAACATCTACTTCTACTACTCTACCTGCCAGTGTTTCACTTACATGTTTCATCAATTGTGGCTTCTGGCTACCGGTAAGCCAGACTTGATTCTTTTCCGGCGAAGAATCGACAAGTTCTTTTATCTTGAGAAACAGCTCAGGTGCACGTTGCACTTCATCTATCATGCAAGGAAGTTTATATAAAGAAAAAAAGGCTTCAGGATCATTTCTTGCAAGACTCAGATCCTGGTATCTGTCAAGTGTCACATAACTTCTATCATTTTCAATCATCGATTGAAGGAGTGTTGTCTTTCCAACTTGTCTTGCACCAGATGCAAGAATCACTTTGAAATCTATGAAGTAGCTCTGTATTTTTTTGGAAACTGTTCTTTCAAGCATGTAAGAATTATATTTCATTTCAGATTTTCCGCAAGATTATTTCAGATTTTCCGCATGCTTATTTCAGAGAAGATGAAATCTTCATTATGGAGCAAGAAGTGAATTGCGATGGACTTCGACCAGCGGAACAGTCTGCCTTGAAGTAAAGTTCTCAAATGCAAAAGAAGCACCTAGATAAATATTAAGCGTCGCATCCTGCATTAATCCTTCGCTGTCTTCAGGGAGGAATTCAGAGTCATCATCATAGTAATCAGCAAGATTTAGAGAAAATGGTTTTCCATTCATACGACCTAGCCTGTATGTGGTACCATTTAGATTCATCAGAATATAGTAACCACTGCCAGCTGTTTCCGTGGAAAATTCATATGTAGCAATATACTGATCATATATGCCGTTATCATGAGTTCCGCCATTACCGGTGAAATAATCAACACCCTGAAAGATTCTGGAGGCAGGTTCATAGGATCCATCATCCCTGATTACTGTCATTTCCCACATGCTGACAGAAATTGTTTCATCATCGGTATATGCTGTTTCAAAAGATCTTGTGTAAGCAGGCTCTTCATCATATGTCGGAGGGAATGATGACCGAAAGCGCGATGAAAAGCTAGAAGCCATTCCAGTGACATTCGAATAAAGCGGAGACTCCGCTGTAGGAGTAACGATATAATAAAGCCTTATAACAGGGGTTCCGCGGCTTGGAACAAGTGACCAGCTGGTGATTTCAGCTGCACCGGAACCAGATGTCTCTGTCTGAAATGATGTTCTGAAATCGAGCTGTCGTGATGAAATATTATATTGAGTAACACTGTCCCATGGAAACATTCTCGGAATTCCACAGGACACGATAGAAAAAAGAAAGAGGACAGATGCTGAAATGGTTAATATTCTCCCCCATTTCTTCATTGACTGCCCTCCTTGTAGAGTTAATCTCAGTAGTTGATAAGATAAGCTTCGGCCATGCGAGCATATTCGCTGGGCATTGCACCGCTGCCTGGAACAAGATAAAGACCTGTGAGGTTCTCGAATTCAGCCTCAGCAAGTGCGCTTTCACCCTGCTCTGCATAGATGCGACCAACACTGAACATAGCCTTAGGAGCAAAGACTCCTCTGTCGCCGTATGTATCGAGAACTTCATTGTAAAGACCGAGAGCAATATCACTCTGATCCATGTTCTCGTAGCATGCGGCTTCGTTCATCATGGCAAGCTGTGCAAGATATGTACCGTTCTGTCCTTCAGCAACGGAGGCATAGTATGCAGCAGCACTCTCCCAATCCATCTCCTGATAAGCCAGATCGCCAAGAAGCATGGTTGCCTTAGCTCCTGGATAGGAATCAGTACCAGATGCTGCAATTGCCTCTGCATCTGATGTGAAAGCAGCAACAGCCTCTGTATACTCTGAAGATTCGGGATCCATGGCATTGAGAGCTGTAAAATCACTTTCAAGATCTGTTACGGCATCAAATGTCTTGTTCGTAGCATTCTGGATAGTGACAACAGCAATACATGCAGCAATGAGAGCAATGATAACTACAGCCGCAATTATAATCACACTCTTGGCATGCTTTGACATAAATGAATTAAGCTTGTCTTCAACACGCTTATTATTTGTGTTCTTTTCGATATCCATCATTGCGTTCCTTCAAGAGAAGCGGGCTGAATGCCCGCTTTAATCAGTTCTCTTCCTTGCTGGACTTAAGCATGTCTGCAAAAGGATTGTATGTATCTTCATCTTCCTTTGTGTCAGCCATGTACTTAGCCATCTCGGACTCCTGAGAACGCTTTACCATCTCTTTGATGGAGAGGCTGAGCTTCTGAGCTGTCGGATTGATATCGATGACCATTGCTGTGATAGGCTCACCAATCTTCTCCTTGTAGCTCTCAAGAACAGCATCTGTATATTCCTCATCAGGACCAACAAGATTGTACTTGGAGATAAGACCTTCGACATCACCAAGGACTTTCACGAATACACCGAAATCAGCGACTGAAGAGATTGTTCCAGTGATTGTTGAATATCTTGGATAATCCTTCTTGAGTGTGCTCCATGGGTTGCCTTCGAGCTGCTTTACAGAGAGTCTGATTCTTCTGTTCTCTGGTTCGACACGGGAGATAGCGACTTCAACTACATCGCCTTCCTTGCAGAACTGATCCATGCTCTTGATCTTCTTTGTCCAGGAGATGTCATCAATGTGAAGGAATCCATCAATTCCATCTTCAAGATTGATGAAAGCACCGCTCTGTGTGACTTTGACAACTGGTCCCTTGACAACCTTTCCGACAGGATAGTTCTCAGTGATTGTATCCCATGGGTTATCCTGAAGCTGCTTAAGACCGAGAGAAACTCTCTTCTTGTCGAGATCATAGCCGAGAACCTTTGCCTCTACGACATCGCCGATAGCGACAATCTCCTTAGGATTTGTGATTCTCTTTGTCCATGAAAGCTCAGAAATATGTGCCAGTCCTTCAATGCCAGGCTCAAGCTCAATGAATACACCGAAGGAAGTGATCTTTGTAACAGGGCGCTTCACAACATCGCCAACCTGATATCTTTCCTCAAATGTTGTCCATGGATCTGGAGTCATGTGCTTGAGAGAAAGATTGATCTTCTGTGTCTCTGGATCGATGTTGATGAGACGAAGCTGAACAATCTGACCTTTCTTTACGAAATCCTTTGGTCTTGTGACATGGCCCCATGACATATCATTGATGTGAAGAAGGCCATCAAACCCACCGAGATCGATGAAAGCACCGAAGGATGTGAAGGACTTGACTTCGCCCTGAACGACATCTCCGATCTGGACTGTCTTGAAGAATGCATCCTTGTTCTCTTTGATCTTCTTCTCAAGATACTCGCGGCGGGAAACAACGCTCTTGAGCTTTGTTCCTGCATGGAACTTGTCGATTACAAAATAATCTGTCTTGCCGATGAGTGACTCTGGCTCTTCAACACGGACAACATCTGCCTTTGAAAGGGGGCAGAATCCTTTGTAATCAGCACCAAGGTCTACTTCATATCCACCCTTGATGACCTTGACGAACTTGCCAAGAACAGGAGTTCTGTCCTCTGCTGCCTTCTTGAGAATCTCAGCTCTTTCTTTTGATTCTGCTCTCTTCTTAGATACAACAACCTGACCGCGTCCGTCATCAAGCTTGACTATTGTAACGGCTACCTTGTCACCAAGCTTAGGCAGTTCCATGAATTCGTCTACAGGGATTTTACCTTCGCTCTTATAGCCGATATCAACTAAAACTGATTCGTCATTTGTCTGTACAACAGTACCGGTTACGATCTGACCGACTTCTAATTCCGGAATTGACATAAGATGCTGCTGCAGATAGGACTGCTTTTCAGTCATCTGAGTTTCATTTTCCACTTCT
>CALXLB010000008.1 GCA_944389085.1 uncultured Spirochaetaceae bacterium | reverse complement strand
GTAATTTACATAATCATAAACTTTATTGCAAGTAGCATTAGCAATTATTGGAGTTTCAAATTTCTGATAGACTCAAGGATATACAGGTTCTGGAACATTACCATCCTCATCTTCACCACGGTAGATTATAGTCCCATCTTCTAATTCTAATTGATACTGATCCTTTTCAAAAAGATAACCGTTAAAAACAACCTTATCTGTATCTATGAATCGCAAAGTTATTTTATTCTCAACAGCTTCATCTCTTGAGAATATAAGTTCTTTTTCGAATGTCTTATACCCATACTCGCTATCTTCAAGATCCGCAGCATTGAACCAGAGAACAAATTCATCATCTTCTTTTGGTTTTCCATTATAGTCAGTAAATGTACCTTCAGATGAAACAATATCTGCGCCATTGCATTCCAGCTTAGAAAGGTCAGCCTCCCCTGTTCCAATCAATAAAGCAAACCATTTTCCTTCTTCATAAGAGATAGAAGGCCTGATTACTTTCATATCAGCTTCTTCGATTTCAAGATTATAGATATTACCATCAGAAATAGTGATATCCTTCGTTACATAATTCCAGTTATCGTAATCTGCATCTGTACGCTTAGCTGTCTTCACAGAAATATCCCAAGTAAATTGTTTGATGTTGCTTCCTGGGGTTGATTCTGAAGCAATTATGCCAGCTGTCTTTGCAAGATATATATTTCCATCATAGTTTACAAAAGTATCCGAAGAATTGCTGAAAAGCGTGAATGAAATCTTATGTTTTCCACCATTGCTGAAAGAAATAATCCAATTTAAAACAGAACCATCACCTGCCAGATATGGAGTATAAACATAGGTGATATCATCAACATTGCCATTAGTTACAGCTTCAGATTTTTCATATAACAACGCATTGACGCGCAGATAAATCTCCTTGAATGTCTGGTAATCAGCAAGAGGCAATGAAGGAAAATCAAAAAGAGCTTTAACATCTATCTTTTGCTTACTATCAAGCTTGATGCTACCAGAATCAAAAAAAGGCAGTTTCGTATTTGTTATCTCGGCAATCTTTCCGTCTGTTATATCATTAGCAGCATCATATTCACCGGAAATATCAAAATGTTCAAAAATTAGATCATCATTGAAGACAGCAGCAGAAGATTCTATTGAATACCTATTAGAACCATCAAATGTAAATATAAAATCACCGCTTACATCCAAGTCTGCAGATACGCCATAATCTTTAAGAGCAACAGATATAGAATCAATCTCATTGCTGATAACAGCAAGGCCATCTATCTTCTCACCGCTTATTTCTGCATTCAGATCATAAAGAATATCGCTGGAGATAAAAGCTGCAAGATAGTCATAAGCCTGTACTTTCTCGCTATCAGTCATCAACTCTCTATCAGCAGTCTTGATTTCACATGAAGAAAAAGCAAACAGGCTTAAAAGCAAACAAACTATAATCAACAATCTTCCAGCTCTCATATCTTAATTATAGAAGACAACCAAAGAAGATAAATAAAAAAGATGGAGGCAGTGCCAAGCAAAGCCTCCAATAATATTAGTGCCAATATAATCACTAACCTACTGGCTCAAATTCAATAGTACCTTCTCCATTTTCGCCAGATTCTCCTCCTACGGGTGTAGAATTTTTATCATCTGTTCCTTCTCCCTTTGGAATATTTGAACCCGTGATATCTGATTTATCCTCTGTCGATGTTTCTCCGGTCGTATCTTCATTTGGATTTTTGGACTCATTTGGATCCTGCATTTCTTCTGGATCATCTACAATTGTTCCGTCATCATCAATTACAATACCGGGCTTGTCTTGAATATTTAAAGTAATTTTAATGTCTTCGGCATTATCATGTTTTAGAGTTATTTCTTTAGTAAATTTGGGGTAACCTATGTCGGAATTACCTTCTGAAAGATCTTCAGCTTTTAACCAAAGAACAAATTCATCAGAGGCAGGATTTGCAGCATCGCCTGTTTCATAAGCACCTACCATTGCATTCCTATCAGCTATGTCTTTATCTGTAAGAGGTGAAGTACCGTAAGTAATTTTTTTCAAATCATTTTCACCTGTACCAATTAGAAGTGCAAACCACTTATATGATGTTTTTTCGTCTTCACCTCTCTGGCTTTCATCAGTACTTAAAAATGCTGTCATAGAATTTTCTTCAATTTCAATTGTAAAGATATTTTCAGGATTTTCCGTTATTTCCTTTCCAACATGTTTCCAGTTATCTTTGTCATCAAAAGAACCTTTACCATTATGTGCAGCAACTCTTACCGTAATATCCCATTTGAATGTGTTGTACTCAGAACCAGGAGCTGGTGAATCCGTCTTAATCTCACTTACAGCAACAGAGTATCTGATTCCATCAAAGTATACATCGATATTTGTTGCATCAGTATCTTTTACAGTAAAGGAAATATCATGCTCATTTGCAGCTCTTGCAATTGAGGATGCAGAAGCAGTTGTTCTATCGGCATTGATTTCAAGTGTCCATGCAGAGACCTTTCCATCAGTTACTGTCGGTGTATAGACATAAGCAACACTATAACCAGTATATGTAGCTTTTCCGTCTGTAATAGCCTCACCTTTATCAGCAACGGCTGTTGCAACTGCTTTATAAATTCCTGCAATAACAGCTACAGAATCTTCATCAAGATCACCATAATCTATGATTTCTGTAATCTTAATTGCATCTTTGCCAGCAATCTGCACTGTTCCATCTGTAGGGGTCCCAAGAGCGACAGTTGGAAGAGCTGTGACGCTATCACCTGAAACAGTGAATGTACCAGTAAATACACCAGAGATTCCGCTGAGTCTGATTGCATAGCTTTCCTCACCATCTACGACATCAAAAGATTTGCAATCAATGCTGTAATCAGTAGAAGCAAAAGAAGTTGCATTGGTAGATGGAGTATCAGCTGTGAATCTGAATGTTACTTCACCACTGACATTAAAAGAATCTATTGCGTACTCATCAAGATCAACAACAATCTCTACACTTCCCTTCGCGGAGTTATAAGAGCTGTCGATAATCCACAAGCCTTTCACATCCGTTTTATCAAGCTCAGAATTGATATCAGCAATGATATTGCTTGTTGTGAAAGCTGTAATATAACGAGCTACATCAGCTTTTTCCTGCTCTTCCATAGGTTTCTTATCTGTATTCGCATTAGGCTGACAAGCTGTAAAAGCAAGAAGCACAGCAAGAACAATCAGAAATACAGAGATAACCTTGTTTCCTCTCCTCGTCAGTATCATTTTTCCTCCTAGCCTCAATGAAAGAGACGTGTCCGAAATCAGTATATCAATAAAACAGGAATTTGAGGAATAAAACTAACAATGCATTCATCTATTGTACGAAACACAATTAATTATGCTTCTTACAATAGAGGGGAGCCGAAGCTCCCCTGAGAAATCAGTCAGTGACTTTAAGAGTAATTCCCTTCATATCAAAAATAAATCCATTTTTGCTCTGGTCGTAAGATTTTGAATAATCAATAATATTCGTAAGAGAATAATTATTTTCAGAACCAGTTATAGTAAATTCAATACCCTGTATTCCAATGTTTCCCTTAGCCTCTTTGAATTCTACAGTTGCTGCTGAACGCTTTGCAGGAATAAGTTCCTTTCCTGTCTCTGCTGTTCCAGAATCAACTAAATCAAGAGCCTTAGGACTGGTTACAGAGAAACTTTTAGCAGTAAATTTTCCATCAGCTATAGTCCCATAGAATTTAATATCAACAGAACCTGAAACTTGCTGTCTACTATCAGAAAGATAGTAGTTATACTCTTTAAGCGTAAGAGGCATAGTCAAAGAATGGGTATAGACCTCAGTATTTGCAGCTTCTTCTGGATCATCTACTGATACAATTTCTGTCTTTCCAACAACAAGGTTAGCTGTCTTTTCAGTCTCTTCGTTTGCAGGAATTGCGGTATAAAGATCTTTCAGGAACTTTTTAGTTCCAAAATGTGTGTAGAAAAGTTCAGCATCGATCACTGCAGAAGATTCCTTATCTGCTTCAAGAATAGTAATCTTCCCCTGAAGGTTTGCCCAATCCAGAGCCTCACCGGCATAACTGATTGAAACAGCATTGCCACTATAAGGAAGATTAAGAACAACGCTATTTTTATCTGCTACTGTTGTTTCTTCAGTTTTTGTTTCGTTTGCAGAAATTGCTTCTTTCAAAGCTTTGAGATCAATTGAGAATGAAGCTGAGAAGTTATCAATAAGCAAAGCCTTCCCTGTTTTATCATCTGCACTACCAGAAACCATAAGTTTGTCAGCGCTATCAGCTGTCAATGTATAGACACCTGTAATTGCCTCTTCCGATACATCGCCAATAGCAAGAATAAGCGTAGCTTTGCCAGAAACAATTTCGAATTTAGATCCCAGCTCATAATTATCAAATGAAATAGGAACAATAATTGCTTCCAGCGTTCCTGGGTTAGATGATGAGACAGGTGACATAAGACTAGTTAGGAATTCTACAAACTTAGCTTTTGTCACATCCTTATATTCGGTACCACTCTGTACATAAGAAAGGGATGGTACAGTTACACCTGCAACTTTATCTTCAGCTGTTGAATTGGTGATACCCTTGATAAAATCATTCTGGAACTTGTTAACATCTATCGTATTGAACATTTCTGCAAATGCTTTTTCATCGTTATATCCAGGCACATTTGAACCAGGATGAGATGATGTTCCCTTCTTGATATCATCAGCTGTAGCTGTATATTCAACACCAGCAATTGTTACTTTCACACTTGTATCAGTTGATTTAATAGTGAAAGAAATTTCGTGTGTTGTTGTTTCAGCAGCTGTAGCTGCAGAAGTAGATGCAGCTTTCTGCTTATCAGCAGTAATTACAAGAGTCCATGATGCTACTTTATCGTTTTCATCAAGCTTTGGATTGTATGTATAATTGATGTCATAAACAGTTTTGTCAGCAGCTGAATATGTGGCTTTAGCTGTTGTATCCTTATCTACATCATCAACAAGTTCAGAAACTGTCTTGTAGATTCCCTGGACAAGTGTAAGGTTATCTCCTGTAAGAGGAACATCAATAAGATCTGAAATTGTTACAGCAACTTTGCCATTTGCCTTTACTGTTCCGGACACAGGAGCCACAAAAGCAGCTTTGGCATCAATAGCTGTTACTTCACCTTCAGCAACTGTGAAAGAACCTGTTGTCATCTTACCCTTCACATCTGTAAGTGTCAGAGTAAGAGAACCATCTTTATTTGTGAATTCAAGTCTTGTTCCATCTACTTCATAATCAGTTGCTGTGAATGATTTCTCATCACCTTTTGTCTCTGAAGTAAATGCAAGATTTACAGTTCCTGTTACTGTAATATCAGTAGCAAGTTCATAATCAGTAAGTTTGACGGAAAGTTTTACATTCTTTCCTGTCTCATCATATTTATTAGTAGTTACACCAAGATTTGCATTGTCTTTTGCAGCCTCTCCGAAAGTTGCATTGACATCAGCAAGAAGATCACTACCAAAGAAAGCTTCAATATATTCCTTGGCTGAAGCCTTCTCTTCTGCTGTCATCTCCTTGTCAGCAGGTTTGTTTGGCTGGCATGCAGAGAATACCAGCAGGACAGCAAGAGCCATCAGCAGAGCTGTGACCAGCTTGTTTCCTTTTCTGTTAAAATTCATTTTTCCTCCTGGCCTCGTATGAGGCTCCTCGCAAATATGAAGTATAACAAGAAAACTTTTCTTTGACTCCCCATAATGCAAAATATTTTATTAATTTATTTCTTTACAGTATCAGGAAAACTGTTGATATTAACAAAAAGATAATTTTGAATTCTCATTTCTATATCTTTTATTCTTTTTGCAACAATTTCTATAGATTATGTCTGACTATACGATTTTCAAAGCTAATTATTGAGAAGTATTCATCTCTCACCGAAAATATGAACCTAAATGCCAACATAATTTATAATCAAGATATTATTCATTTCATTACCACAGTTGGCTATATTTTAATTACCACAGTTGGCAGATTCTGCTGGATTGTTTATACGCCTTATATACTTATTCCATAGCTGGAAGCAACATCATAGTAACTCTTTCCTTGCTGAAGCTGCCGAACAAATTCAATCTTTGCGGAATACAGTCTTCCGAGGTTATCAGCAATGGAATGAAGAAGGATATCATCGGCATATATCTTTATGACATCATCCATCGTCGGCATTTTCGATAAATCAACACAGTTTATGTTCTCTATATGCTCGACAGAAGCCCTGTAATTATCATAAAAAGTGTTTATTTTCTCCCTTAATGCAGCTGCCAAAGTAATTTTCTCCGGATACTTGTACAACATGCTGTTACCAGAATCGAAAAGAGGTGCAAGGGAAATGAATTTCAGCGTATCAGGATTCCGTAAAATGCCGAAATTATTCAGATGCCTGTCCGAATTTGAGATAATAAAATCTGTCAAAGCCATGTAATCAAGCTGAGCTATGACAGAATCTCTATCAAGACCACCTTTAACGCATTCATTGATGAAGTTCATCCTAAATGATTCTGACTTTGAAAATTTACTTTTTCCTATCAGATCCCATGCAGAAATAAACTCAGCAGTTTCAGATGTAAAAGCCGCACATCTACAACCTAATCTGTCATCAGGAATCTTAACAAGACTGTAATCAACATAATTGGAAAACCTCTGGCTTTTATGTATCAAAGACGCAAGTATTTCATTCCTGCTCTGCTGAGTTGAACCACCATCATTTCCTTTCACAAGATAACGTATATCATTGTCTATTATCCACCATTTCGGAAGGTCTCCACCGGTGGAAGCATCCGGAGAGAATGAATAGCTTGAAAAGCCAGTGGACTCTCCTCGCTCTCTTTTGGCAAGCATTGAATTCTGAAAAGGATTAGTAAAAAGATTGACATCTTTCCAGTACAATTCTTTCTCATACGGTTTTATCCAATAGCAATCAATCAGACTAAGACCAAGATTATCAACAAGATAGTTTCCACATGATCTGATATTACGGCTGGCAAGAAAGTGTCTTAGTTCCTTTCTTGTCTTTGGTATTGCCCTATCACTCCACCATGCTTTGAAATCCTCTCTGCTTCTAGCGGCACGGGGAGGAAGGTGTTCCTTATTCTGAATCCCCAATATTCTGGTAATACTTCCAGTAGAAACATCAATCTCTATATCAGCTACTGCAATGTCTTTGTGCATCAATGTATATTTCAACAATTCAGGTTCATCATCATCCAGAATTGATACATCGTAATTATCTGGTAAATCATTAATATATATCCATGAACCAAGAATACTTGAGATAAGCTGAACATTATACTCCTTGCCACAGTCAGGACAAAGAATCGTATCGAATGAGTCACTTCTTGTAGCAGAATGAGTATCTTTATCTGTATCAAAATCAGGTAAAGGTATACTCAACTCTTCTACAATATTCTCCCCGCAATCAATGCAAGAGAATTTCACTTCGATGCTGCTAGCATTGCTATTAAGTTCAGCTTCAAACATAGCTGTATTCTACCATAAGGAAAATGTATTAGCTATTTGCAATAGTCGGTTAATACATATGCAAAAAAAAGTACTTATCAGCAATTCCTGACAATTCTGATAGATTTTTGTGTATAATAATGTAGAGGCATATATGCTACGAGGAATTGAAAGTATTACAATCAAAGGATTCAAATCTTTTAAAGAAGTTCTTAACTTTCCTTTCAATGATCTAAATGTAATCATTGGTCCAAATGGTGCTGGGAAGAGCAATCTCATCCAGATTTTCCATATGCTTTCAGCCATGGCAAACAACAATTTCTCAAAGTTCATTATCTCCAATGGCGGTGCTGATAATTTTCTTTTCAACGGTCCTGAGAATACAGAGAAGATAAGCCTTGAGTTTACATTCACATCTCGATATGGAGGGAAAAACTCATATCTTGTTGAACTGACTCCGACAGTCAATGAAACTTTCATGATATCGGAATACAGAAAATACAATAATAGCAAATGGTCATCATATGGGGACATCAGCCTAGAAAGCAGACTCTCTGAGCAGGCAAATGAAAAAAGCTCATTATTTGAGACAAGAAACGGTGTCGGTTATTTTATCTATGACACCATCTCAGAATGGACTGTCTACCATTTCCACAACACATCCAGCAATGCACCAATGAGGCGTTCTGAAATCATTGAAGATAACCAGAGGCTTAGAAGTAATGGTTCCAATATTGCACCTGTTTTATTTTCGATAAAAAACAGATATCCGGAAATATACGATAAAATAGTCGCTTCAGTGAGACTGGTAATACCATCATTCGATGATTTTATTCTCCGACCTGTGCAAAACGCCGAAGAAACACGAATAAAACTGATGTGGAAACAAAAAGGTTCTGATTTCCCATTACAGCCATATCACCTATCGGATGGTTCTATTCGTTTCATATGTCTTGCAACAGCACTGCTCCAGCCGGAACCCCCTTCAGTAATTGTAATAGATGAGCCCGAATTGGGGCTTCATCCTGCGGCAATCCCGATTCTAGCGGAATTAATACAATCTGCTTCTGAAAAAATTCAGGTGATAATTGCGACACAGCATCCATTGCTTGTAGATCAATTCGATATAAAGGACATAATCATCATCTCCCACAGAAATGGAGAATCCAAATTGGAACATCCTCATCCAGATGCTTTTTCATATTGGCTTGAAGATTACACTTTGGGTGACCTCTGGATGAAAAATGTTCTTTCTGATGAGGGCGGAAATGAATAAGTTTCTCTCTGTCATTGCTATTGTTGAAGGAAATACCGAAAAGAAATTCATTGATACAGTCCTTGCTCCATATCTTGGAAATCGCAATATAGGTATTGTTTCAACTCTTATTTCAAAACCGGGTGTAAAAGGCGGTGATGTCAGATTTTCCAGAGCCCAGAAAGATATAAGAAATTTTCTGTATCAACGGAATGATACAGTTGTCACAACATTCTTTGATTATTATGGTCTTAAAGAATGGCCCAAACTGGATTCAATCAAACCATCTGATTCTCCATCTGAAATTAGCAAAGTGTTATGTGAAGCAACAAAAGAAGAAATCAAAACACTTCTATCTGGCATTTGCATTGATCGTTTTGTTCCTTATTTTGCTATGCACGAATTTGAAACACTTCTATTCAGTGACTCAGAAAAACTTGCAGGTTTTCTGAATATCAGAAAGGAAGAAGTTGATTCAGTCATATCATCCTTTGGAAATGATATAGAAAAGATCAATAACAGCAGAGAAACAGCTCCTTCAAAGCGAATCTACAAATGGAATCCAGCTTATAGAAAAACCACTGATGGGATTATGCTTTCTTCAGAAATTGGCATTGAAAGAATGCGCCTCGCTTCTCCCTTATTCAATTCATGGCTGATAAAGCTTGAAAGATTAACTGAAGAACGGAAGTTTTAACAATGGTACTCTCTTGATAGATGACTTTATTTCATAACACTCAGCCTCGACTTTATATAAATCGAATTAAAGATTGCTTTTAATCAAATGTCATTTGTTTCTTACATCATCCAGTTCAACATTAGCGATCAAAACAATTGAAAATAAAGAAAAGGACTGAAACAGTAAATATGAATCAGCCCTTATTAAAATTATATCCAAAATAATTGTTCAAGAAATGTACCATCATCATTTAAGATGGTGCACTGTTAAGTTAATCACTTATTTTGCAGCAAGAGTAAGAGTGATATCTCCTGTGAAACCACCCTCTGTTGTTGTTACCTTGATAACAACCTTATCGCCAGCAAGACTCTTTGTTGCATCAAATGATGTGAGATCAATTGTGTAATCTTCCTCTGCACCATAGTCAAGTTCAGCACCAGTCAGAGTTGCTGAATCGCCATCGCTTGCTTTAACCTGCTGAACAGTAATAAAAGCAGCAAGTTCTTCAGCTGTGTATGATTTTCCTACTTTAAAATTTTCAACAGTGTCAGATTCAGTTACCTTAATACCAACTACACTATCAGCAACAATTGGAAGGTTTGCGAGAGAAGCTGTTCTTGTAAGACCTGCAACAACATTTGTGCCAACATACTGTGCATAGACAGTCATGTTACCTGTACCTGGAATAGTTACAGTATTGATACTTGCTGTCTCTACTGCATATGTTGCACCAGAATCATTGCTGAACTTTACAGATGTTCCCTCTACTGCAAGAACCTCGCCATTTTCATATGTTGCTTCAAGATAAACGCCTTTTGCACCCTTATCAAGCTTACCATCTGTAACAGATGCATAAGCAAGTTTATTGGATCCTGATGCTGTTCCATCGCTGTAAATCTGATAACCCTCAGTTGCTTTAAGCTCAACTTTGTTAACAGGATTTACTTCAAGCTTTGTCTCATATGTTGCATTCTGTCCACCATACATTACAGTGACCTCAGCTTTGGCAATGGCACTTGATGAAGTCCAAGATGTCGTACCATTCGTAAAATCAGCGTCGAGTGCTTTATTATCAATAGCAACTTCTCTGCTATCTTCAACACCATCAAATTCATACTTTGCTGTTATAACAACACCTTCAAGATTAATCTTCTGGTAATCAGTATCATTTGATGTGTAATATGTCTTTGTTGCAGCTTCATCAGCATTTACTTCAAGCTTAGTAACCTTACCAACCTGAACAGGAAGTTGTACAGTCCAGTTCTGAGCACCTTCGTATGTTCCATTGATGTAATTAACCTCATCTGGTGTTGCTGATGATTCAACAACAAGTGAGTCAAAATCAAAGTTGCTAGCTGAAGCAGGTTTTGTTGAACCATCATACATTACAAGAGTAAATGTATAGTCATTCAGATCAACAGTTTCACCAGGAAGATATACAGTATCTTCTCCTCCAGTTACATTAACGCCAGCAATCTGACTTACGCCATTGTTTTCGCATGCTGTAAATGCAAAAAGCATGAGAGCTACGAGAACGCCAATGAATACCTTCTTTGTCATAGTATCCTTTCCTCCAAAGATTTCTTAGTTCTTTTTTATTGAGGTCGTATTACGACTTCCTCTTTCCGCCCAGGAATTGTCACCTGAAGCATACCTGCGTTTATATTCACGTACCGTATACGTGTTTAGTCCCGCAAGTTTTGCAGTTTTTTTGTATCCGTATCCCTGCTCAAAGAGCTCTAAACATTCCTTACGTTTTTCAGTCGGAATCCTCTGTCGGAGGGACGCTGTTTTCTCTTCCATTTCGTCCTCCTAGACGTGCCTGCACAAAGGCAGGCATGAATTCTGATTATGCGTTAGGACCAAGCTCAACTTTAAGTGTACAGGTATAGCCGCCTTCGACAGAAGCAAAATTGAAATCTACTTTATCACCAGTAAGGTTCTTAGAGAAATCAAAGCTAGTAGGAGCTGTTATTGTATAATCCTCTTCAGCACCATATGTGAGAGATTCACCAGTAGCTTCGCCTTCATCATCGCTTGCCATTACATAATTCACAGTGAAAAGAGTTCCGATATCATCTGCATGATTAGCACAAGTTATTCTCTTATCTGCACCTGCTGCAACAACAGCCTTAATTCCAACAATGCTGTCATTAATTACTGGAACCTCAAGTGTAAGCTTTCTATCAAGACCTGTGTCTACTACAAGTCCCTGGTATTCTCCATAAATATTGAGATTTCCTGCACCAGGAACTGTCAAATCAGCAACAGCATCCTCTTCATAAGTTGTACCAGAGTTTGCACTATACAGAATATTTCCAGTTTCTTCGACAGCAGCTACCTCACCATTGGCATATGTTACTTCAAGGTAAATACCTTCAGAATCTTTTGAGATCTTACCATCAGCAACTATTGCATATGCAGCTTTAGTTGTTGCAACTACATTTCCATCTTTATCTTTGAAGATTTGATATCCATCTGTAACTTTAAGCTCAACATTTGTTACAGGATTAGCTACAACGTCTACGGCATAATATGCTGTATCTTCTGATGGAGCAGCGATTGTTTTATCCTCTTCACCTACCCATACAATAATGAAATTGTAATTTGAAACTGAACTTACATTCCAACCATCGGTATATGCAGATGGAGTTGCAGCCGCAGAACCCTTCATTGTTTTCTGGAGATAAGGATTGTCAAGAGAAATTTCCCTTTCATCTGTCTTTCCATCAAATGTATAAGTTGCTGTTACCTTTAAGCCTTCAAGATTGATGCTATCATCCTTGAATTTGTCTGTTGCATTTTCTGTTGGTGCATAGTACTCGTCAACAGCAACATCCTTAGCATCAATTTCCAAAGAAGAAATTGTTCCTACATTTACTGTAAGTTCTACAGCAAAATTCTGATTTGCCATTCCCTTGTAATATCCAACAAACTTATTGTCTGAAGGTTTAACAACAAGACCATCCTTGAAAACGAAATCGCCTGCTGATGCTGGCTTTGTAGAACCATCCATCATAAGAAGTGAGAATGTATAATCAGAAAGATCTACAGTTTCACCAGGAAGATAAACCGTATCTCCACCACCTGTAACAGCAGCAGAAGCAATATAATCTGCACTGGTTACATTTTCGCAAGCTGTGAATGCAAAGAGCATCAGAGCTGCGAGTACCCCAATAAGAATACCTTTTCTATTCATATGTATTCTATCCTCCAAAGATTTCTGAACACATCCTACCCCCCTATTCCCCCCGGTGTCAAGCTTAATAATCAGAAATTTGCAGAAAAGTAGTCTTGTTTTTGAATTTGAAGGAATTATTGGGTTTATTCTGACACATAAAGGAAATAGTGTAAGGATAAATGATGATGATTTTGAGGTTTTGAATGAATATGCTCCCCTTTTTCAAAACGAGACCTCCCTTTTCTCAGGGAGGCGACGCCAGACATCCTTGGAGAGCAGAGCACTGCTTTGGTATCCGCTATTATATTAAACACAAATCGGATGGAATTAGAACCCCCTTCTTTGAGTTTTTTTAGAGCTGGGATTCTTAGTGCTTTTCTCTGAACTCTCGTACCTTGTCCATGAATCTCATGGCTCTGTCCTTTTCGACTTTGTTATACCAGACTCCATCCTTTTTGAAATAACTTGCTACAATACCACCATCTGCAACACTCAGTATCCTGTCAACATTATCAGGAGTCATTCCACTTCCAACGAGAACAGGTACATCTTCCCTGCATTTGATTGTCCTCAATTCTTCATCTGTCGGGGCATCTCCTGTACGCTGACCTGTACAGATAAGAGCATCCCCGGTAAAGAAGAGAACATCCTTTGCCTGTTCTTCAATCGAACGATCTGCAACAATTGCATGACTTCCATGCTTTACATGTGCATCTGCGAATATCGCGATACCCTCTCCTTTTATATTCTTTCTGTATCTGAGGATTTCACCTGCAAGACCTTCAACAAACCCCTCGTTTGCAACGTAAGCATTGACAAACTGATTGACGCGTATGAAATCAGCATCTATTGCTTTTGCGATGCTGAGAGCTGGAATTGCTGCATTGGCAAGACAATTGACGCCTAAAGCAAGCTTATGTTTCTTGCACACTTTGCTTACTTCCCTGCCGACAACTGCCATTGCAGCGATTGTTTCATCTGGGAATCTTTCTGGTTTCACAAAAGGGATATCACCATGATTCTCAACTATGAAGCCATCTACCCCGCACTCCACAAGATCATCGACTTCATCCATTGTGTACTGAACAATATCATCTATCGACATGCCATCATAAAATGGTGCCCCTGGAAGAGAAAGCAGATGCAACGTTGGTATAATCGGTTTATTTACACTGAATATGCGTGCAAATGCCTTACCATAATTATATATTTTCTCGTTTCCCATCATCTCACTCCTTGAAAGTCTTTCTCATGAAATCGGCAATGAGCGGTACGTCTTTAATAGCCGATGCAGAACTGTTGTCATATTCAATTGAAAGATATCCATCATATCCTGATTTATCGATAATCGTTTTGATACGGGAATAATCAAGGACATTATCACTGCCATCACTGTTGATATCGAAGAATTTCGTATGGACAACACAGGCATATTTCAGATTATCTTCCATGAAGGTATATGGAGAAGTCTTTCTGTCGAGGAAACTGCCATTGTCGAGGACAACGAAAAGCTGTCCGTTGCTCTTCTCTACCATTCTCATGACATCTGCAGAATTCTGTACGACTCCTGGTTCCTGGTTCTCAATACCAACTCTGATTCCTTCATGCGGTGTTTCATTCAATGTATCGGTAAGCGTCTTGAAAACCTTATCCTGGTTATCAGGATTTCTCAGATCATCACCTGCGACGGAGATTCTCAGAATAGAAGCCCCGAGTTTCTTTGTGATATCAAGCCACTTTACAAGAGTTTTTCTGCACTCCTCTATCTTCGCATCGGAAAAATCCCCGAACTGGCATTTGGAAGCTACACTATATATAGGTAAAGAAAGTTCATCTGATTTTTCCTTGAGTTTCTGCAGATATTCATCATCGGTTGAGCTGAAACTATTGTTCCATAGCTCAATTCCATCAAGATGACAATCATTCTTGTAGTGATCCATCAATGCAAATAGATCAAGATTCTCAAGTCTGTGCGACCATGTTATGCAACCAATTTTCATATTAGACTCCTTTCGTTATTCTCGAATTCTTTTTCAAATATTTTTCTGAGAGTACTTCCATCATGAGTAGAAGACTGGGCTCCTTTTACGGAAACAGCCAGACTGCCAGCGATTGTGCCATAACACAATGACTGCCAATCAGAAAGACCATTGAGCTTTGCGGCAAGGAATGCACCAGCAAGTGCATCCCCCGCTCCAACTGGGTCGATTACAGGACCAACATCATACGAAGGCGCATGCAATACATGCCCTTTATTTGTACGAAGCAACGCCCCATCGACTCCGATTGAGACAACAATGTTTTCCATTTCCGGATGAACAGCAATAAGACTATGGGCAATTTCATCAAGGGTGTCTCCAGAAAGCCCTAGAAGCATCCTTGCTTCACGGAGATTGAGAATCAGATTGTCTGCAAGCCTCAGGATCTCTGGAGTGCAGCATTCAGCAGGAGAAGCTGAAAGCCATATTCTTATTCCACGCTTTTCAGCCTCTTCCATTGTCATTCTTGCAATATCTCCATCAATCTCCAGAGAAACCAGAAGCTCGTCGATGTTCTCAAGCCAGGAGGACGGGGAGAAGGATTGATCAGGACCGGCTTCATTTGCCCCCATATCAACGATTGAGAAATAATCTTTACCATCTTCAATTGAGAACATATACGTCTGGCCAGTCTGATAAGACGCAAGCTTTCTCAGCCTATCAGTACATACGCCTAGCCTAGCCAGATATCTGACTATGAAACCTGCATTCTCATCCTCTCCTGTCTGGCCGAGAAAATACACGCCATGCAGATATCTGGAAAGTTCTCTTGCCTGATTGCAGCCAATACCGCCGACAAAGCTTCCAAGCTTGTGCCCGAAGACCCTCTCTCCTTTAGCAGGCAGACCTGTAGAAGAAAAAATATTATCTATAGATATACTGCCAAGAACACCGACATTCCCCATCTCTATCAGATTCCTCCTATCAATTGCCTTTTCCTTTCAGGCATGAAACAATGCTGTCACAAAGTGCCATTGTCCTGATATTGTTCTCTGCACTGCAGATTGGGGTCCTATCATTGGCGACACAGTCGAGGAAATGCTCAATCTCCCCTACATATCCGTTAAGGAAAAGATCTCGCCAGCCACCTGAACTGGATGTACAGACAGGAGTGATTACAGTGTCAAGTTCATCCATAGTCTTCCATCTGGAGCCTTTTGTAGTTACAGGTTTGTCATAATGGTATGTGACATTCATCATGTTATTCACTTTTGCAAAACCTGAACGTCCACTTACGCAGATCTCTTCCCAGTGTCTTTTCCATGAAGGAATACCGCCAAAGAACATGCTTCCGATGACACCGCTGTCAAATCTCATCGTGAAAATCTGATCAACTTCAACGTCAACAGAATTTGTATAACCATGGATATCTACAAGTTCACCGAAAAGGAAGCGAAGAAGATCGACGTAATGTATTCCGCCCTGCTTGATATAAACATCATCATCCCATCCGGGACGGCCTGATGTAATAGCGAACATTCCCATGAATGAGAGAACATCTCCGAATTCCTCATGATTCTCCATTATTTCCTTGAGCTTGCAATATGCAGGAGAGAATCTTTTCATGAAACCGACCATAACATGCTTCTTCACAGCTTTTGCGAGATCAGAGACATCTTTTGCTTCTGCTTCATTCATTCCCAGTGGTTTCTCAACAAAGACATGGCACCCTGCCTTCAAACAGTCCTTGGTAATCGTGGCTTGGGAATTTCTGTCTGTTATGATGAAAACAGCATCAGGTTTCTCCGTATCAAGCATCTTGAAGTAATTGTCATAAGCATGAGCAATTCCATACTGTTTTGCAGCCGCTTCTGCATGATCCAGATGATTTGCGCAGACAGCTGCAATAGGCTGTTTCAGATAATGCAATGTAGAGATGATGTTAGCTGTGCTGTGAACTCCACATCCGATGACTGCTAATTTAAGGTTATTCATACCATTCCTCCAAACCCTTATTTTTTCTTTTTGATCTGTTCCATAAGTACTGCCAGGATGATTACAGTTCCGATGATGAGCTGCTGATAATACGAAACTATGTTGAGCATCGTCAGTCCATTCTTGATTGTTCCGATCAGAAGTGCACCGAGCAGCGTTCCTACAATGGATCCGACTCCTCCGAAAAGGCTTATTCCGCCAATGGCGCTTACTGCAATTGAATCAAGAGCAAGATCCTGGCAGACAGTCGGTTCACTGGCACCAAGAGTACATACAAGGATTGCACCGACTACGGAAGCTGCAAGTCCTGAAATCGTATATACAAGAGTTTTCGTTCTGATTGTATTGATACCCGAAAGCCTCGTAGCTTCCTCATTGCCGCCTATTGAATAAACAGCCCGTCCAAAGGTCGTTCTAGTCAGAACGATATATGAAACCGCAAACAATGCGATTGCTATAAGGAAAGGTATCGGAAATTCAAGGAATGACCCATTTCCTATTCTGACGAACAATTTATTTGTTACAAATAGCGAACGACCTGATGTTGAAAGCAACGTCAGTCCTGTCACAATACTCTGCGTACCGAGTGTACATACCATCGGCTGAAGTCTGAACTTGCTGATCAGGATTCCGTTTATCGTACCGACAACAAGACCGACACAAAGACAGGCGATTATCGCAATCCATCCAGGAAGACCATGATTTGTCACACAGATTCCCATGACCATTCCAGACAATGCTGCAATAGATCCAACGCTCAGGTCCGTACCGGCTGTAATCAGGACAAACGTCATGCCGCAGCCACCAATCAAAATCGTTGCACACTGCCTCAGCAGAAGCATGATATTGTTGATCCGCAGGAAATAGGGGGAAAGGATCGAACAGAGAATCCAGAGAAAAACAATAAACAGGAATACTCCGAGATTTCTGCCGCCTTTAGTGAAAATAGTTTTGAATATCTGCTGAATTCTACTCATTTCTGACTCCATATATGATGTTCATAAGTTCGGAATGGCTCTTCTCACCAGTTTTGACAATCTGGAGTGGCTCCCCTTCATAGAGAAGAAGCATCCTATCCGATACATTCATGATTTCTTCGACTTCTGTAGAGACGACAATCACAGCCGCCCCCTGTTCCGCGAGAGTTCTGATTATTCTGTGAATCTCACGTTTGACACCGATATCAATACCTCTTGTCGGTTCGCAAAGAATGAAGATCTTCACATCGAGCAAAAGCCATTTTGCAAGAACGATCTTCTGCTGATTTCCACCGCTGAGCTGGCCCGCAAGCTGTGACGGACTTGAAACTTTAATTGACAGACGATCAATCATCTGCTCCACCGCATCTTTTTCTTTTCTGAAATCCATAAAACCAAAGCGGGAAAGCCTTCTGAGAGATGTAAGACTGATGTTGTTCCTGACTGAGCTTATCAGATTCAGACCAGATGTTTTGCGATCTTCAGGAAGGTATGCCATTCCATACCTGACAGCTTTCTCAGGTGTCAGATGTCTTGTGTTTTTTCCTTCAACGATTATCTCACCTGAATCCTGATGCAATACAGCAAAGATTGTCTTGGCAACCTCGGTTGCTCCACATCCAAGAAGTCCGGTTATGCCAAGAACCTCACCAGCCTGCACTTGGAATGAGATATCCTTATAAGTCTTCTCAAGACAAAGATCCTTCACCTCAAGCATTACAGGTCCAGTACATGGTTTCCATTCTCTGACACTGTTGATTTCTTCTTCCTTCTCACCTGTCATGACATAGACGATATCTGCCATCTCGACATCTGAAATCAAATCTGTGGAAAGAAGATGCCCTTCTCTCATCAATGAGACTTTATCAGCCAGACAGAAAACCTCATTTAGACGGTGAGTGATCCAGATTATGGCAATACCTTCATCCGCCAGACGTCTCATGATATCGAAAAGCTTGCTGGTTTCGCTTTCCGTCAGAGCTGCTGTAGGTTCATCGAAAATCATGACCTTTGCGTTATGGCTCAAAGCTTTTGCGATAGCTATCAGCTGCTGTTTTGAAACACTCAGATTTCTTACAGGGACAGTCAGATCGATATCATCTGAAAGACGTTTGATAATTTTATTTCCTGCTTCAAGACGCGCTTTTCTATCAATCAATCCAACTTTATTCAGGAATCGCTTCTGTCCAAGGAAAATATTCTCATCACCAGATAAATCAGGAATCAGATCAAGTTCCTGATAGACCATGCAGATACCTTCCCTGATACCATCGCTTGGAGAGGAAAGCTCTATATTCCTGCCCTCGAGGATAATGTTTCCAGAATCTTTTATCTGTGCCCCTGATATAATCTTCAGAAGCGTACTTTTTCCCGCTCCGTTATGTCCAAGAACAGCATGAATCTCTCCAGAATAGAACTCAATGGAAACATCATCTACAGCTTTGACTCCTGGAAATGTCTTCATGATGTTCTCAAGTTTCAGTACAACTTTCTTGCTTTTCACGGCATTTCTCCGTTTTCGAGGGGTACAGATTGATATACCGTACCCCTTGAAAGTCTTATTCGAGTCCCTCGATTGTATAGATGTTCTTATTTATCTCGTACATCTCAGACACTGGTTCTGGAGCAACAGCAAGAGCCTCTTCGCAGTTTTCGATTGTGATAAGGCCAGGTGTAAGGTCGTAATCAGGAAGAGTATCGACACCTTCTACAACAGCCTTTACGGCAGCATAAACTGAATAATATGCAATCTGATATGCAACGCCATCGATTGTTGCTGACATCTTACCATCACGGATGGATTCAAAAGCTTCTTTCGTTCCATCATCACCGATGATTACGATATCTCTGCCAGCCTGCTCTGCTGCAGGAACTACACCAAGAGCCATAGTATCATTTAAAGCATAGATTGCTTTGAGATTCGGATTTGCCTGAAGCATTCCTGATGCAACTTCATAAGCCTTCTGTCTGTCCCAGTCACCAGGGAGCGATGAAGCGAGATTTATGCCTGTTCCTGCAATAGCATCTTTGAAGCCCGCTACACGGTCATTCGTTGCTGATGTTCCAGCAAGACCTTCAATGATGGCAACATCGCCTTCGCCGATTGTTTCAACAACATACTGCCCCGCAATATATCCCTCATCATAAAAACTGAGACGGCAGCGGCATGTAACTGTTGCATCATACATATCCAGAACAGACTGATCCTGATCTTCTGAGACGACTATCCAAGGAATACCAGCTTTGTTCGCAGCTGCGATTGCCGGAATAAGGTTTGTATTTGTAATCGAAGCAGCGACAATGGCATCATAGCCTTGATTAACAACGTTCATTGCTGTCTCATACTGTCCCTGAAAATCTGTTTCATCATCGACATCGAATACATCAAGCTTGACACCAAGCTCTTCAGCTGCAGCTCTAGCACCTGCTTCATACGTCTGCCAGAAAGTATTTCCGAGCCATTTTACGATATAACCGATTCTGATATCAGAAAACTCTTTTGCCTCTTCAGCAACTGTTGCCTTCTCTGTAGATCCCTGTGCAAATATTGCAAGTGCACAAAGCATAAGAATGAAAGTGATTGCAATTCTCCTCATTTGTTAATCTCCTTTTACCACATCATAACCTAATGAAATAAATTTTCAAGAATTATTTTAATAGTGATTAAAAATTTTAAACATGAATAAAATATCAAACATAATTTATGTATTTTGATTGGTATAACTAAAAGTTTAGTTCAAATATGAAGATTTATTTCTGAAATATTTAATAAATTGCTTGAATTTTTATTTCATACATTTAAACTAAAGCAAGAGGTGGCAAATGATTTTAGTACCTATAGTAGAAAAATATAGTTCGTTTACTTCAACAGAACTCAAGATTGCCGACTATATTCTCAACAATCCCCAGGAGTTTCTTGATAAAACTGCCTCTCAGCTGGCACAGCTGACTGAAACGTCACCAGCTGCAATCATCAGATTCTCAAAGAAGATCGGATTTGATGGGTTTTCTGATATGAAGGTCGGACTTGCAAAATTCTACTATAATTCACAGTACTTCGATCACGACATGATCATAAATGAGAATGATTCATATAAATCCTGCGGAACAAAGCTTCTTGCACAGATCAATGATGTGTGCAAAGCAACTGAGCAGAATATCAACTATGATGATCTGGCAAGGATCGTCCATAAGATGGATAAAGCCAGAGCAATATATCTTCTCGGTGTCGGATCTTCAGGTACAGCTGCTGAGAATTTCCTACAGAAAATGCTCAGGCTTTATAAGAAGGTTTTCTACATCAGTGACAGCCAGATCAACTTCATTTCGATGGTCACACTGACAGCTGAGGATGTGGTCATTGCCATTTCATATTCAGGCAACACAAAAATCATAGAAGCATCAATAAAGGCTGCAAAAAAGCAAGGCGCATTTGTTGTAGCGATTACAGGCAATTCAGATAGCCCGGTTGGGCAAAGTGCAGATAAATGCATCCTGACTCCATCTATTGAAATAAAGAAAAGCGCCGGAGAAGTTGCTTCCTGCTACTCTCAGCAGTTTGTTCTTGATCTGCTTTTTCTCTGCCTGATTACAGAGCACTATTCAGAAGCTGAAAAGCTCAATAGGGAAACTTCGAAATTGATGGAGGACTTATGATTTCTTCTTTACGGTTCTCTTATATTCCGAAGGACTTATACGGTAGAATTTTCTGAACATCCTGGCAAAGTAGTCATAGTTGCTGTACCCCAGATTCCGTACTATTGCTTCTGAATCCATGTCAGAAGAAAGGTATTCAGCGGCTTTAAGCATCTTCTGTCTCATCAGGTAATCTTTGAAATTCTGACCTGTCTTTTCCTTAAAACAGAGCGAGATATATGAGATTGAACACCCCCACTCCGTCGCAAGACTCTTCAGCGAGACAGAGCCAGGATTTGCACTGATCTGCCTTATGAGGTTTTCGATGCGTCTGTCATCTATGTTGATGCCGATGTCTCTGTCGTTTTTTTCACTTATCTCAATTGCGTGAATTGCACGCTTGACCGCATTAACCAGTTCTTCCTGGTTAATCGGCTTCGTAATATACTCACTTGCTCCGATTGATATAGCCTTCTTGGCATATTCAAAGTCGGAGTATGCACTGATGAATATGATTTTCGTGGAAGATGAGAGATTCCTGACACGTTCGCAGAACTCAAGACCATCCATCAGCGGCATACGGATGTCAGAGATGATAACATCAGGAATATTGGCGTTATCATAGATGTAATCCAGAGCCTCCTGGCCATCACTGGCCTCCCATACGGAAGAAAAAAGAGATAGCGAGGATATGAGGGCAGTAATGCCTTCTCTTGTAAAAGGCTCATCCTCACAGACAAGAGCTATAAGATCAGTCATCATTCATTCCTTTGTATGGCAGTGTTATCATGGCTATTGTTTTACAGCCTTTCCTTCTGAGAGCCACTCCATACTCGCTGCCGTACATCATTTCAACTCTCATATTTATGTTTTTAAGGCCAACGCCAGGAGAGAAGTTATCACCAGGTCCAACTCCATCATCCTCGACACTAAGAATCACGCATCCAGCCTTCTTCTCAGATCTGATTACAATCCTGCCTTTGAACTTCTTTTTCTCCAATCCGTGAATAAGCGCATTCTCGACCAGAGGCTGAAGTATCAGCTTAGGACATTCAGAATCCAGTGTCTTATCGTCAATATCGAAAACAAAGTCAGTATCAATGCGCTTGAAATGCTCAATTGTCGTATAGCAGCGGACATGATGTATCTCATCAGCGACTGTATAGAATTCCTTGCCTCTGTTAAGCGACAAGCGGAAGAAATCAGAAAGGCAATTGACGATCGTACAGACATCGTTGTTGTTGCTCTTCCATGCCATCCAGTTGATCATATCAAGTGTGTTGTAAAGAAAGTGCGGATTTATCTGAGCTTCCAGAGCTCTTATCTCAGCTTCCTTTGCCCTGTTGGTCTGCTCTTCAAGATTCTCAGTCATCGAATTGAATTTCTCAGTAAGGCTCTTCAATTCATCATCCCCGTCATCATCAAGACGGAGAGAGAAATCCCCCTCATGGCCAAGAGAAAGGGCAAAGGATTCAAGTTTCCTTACCGGTTCCGTGACAGTCATTGTGATAGCAACTGAAACAAGTATTATAAGTGCAGTCACGAGGACAAAAATCACAGCATAGAGAAGGAACATGTTGGAAAGGAGCGAACGGAGGATATTCTCCTGAGAGAAAGCGACGAAGACAAAATCCCTGATTCTGTCTGTCATCAGGACTTTTCCGTCTGTGAATATCAGGCTTCTCTCTGTATTTCCAAGACTGTCATAGGAGGGAGAAAGTCCCCTGCTATCTGCTATGAGATTCCCATCTGCTGAATAGATTGCCAGACCAAGGTCGGTGTCGACTTTTTTCAAAACGTCTGAAAAGATGTCTGTATCAAGATAGACAATAAGCCATCCTAGACGATAGCCGCTGAAGATGTTTATTATCTCCCGTCCTATAGCAAGAACTGTACCATTCTCCCCTTCTTCTGTTGTTATAGTGAAACGGTTTCCCGTCTGCATTATTTTACCTGCAACCATGGAATCCGCTTCTGAGTATTCACGTTCATTCAATACAGCAATCTCATTGCCATCCTCTTCCAGCAGCACTATGGACAGATCCTGCATATTGCGGCTGAACTGCGAGAGAATCCGATCAGAGAGCCACGCGACAAGAGTATTACGCTCAACCTGGTTCTCCGAATCGACATACTTCTTGATATTCTTCACGACATCTGAGTTTGAGGAAAACTCATTCACAAGACGGCTTATCTCCCCAGCTTCATTACCAATCCGGAGCTCAGTCTCATTCAGCACCTGCGAAAACTGACGCTCTAGACTATCCCGGTTATAGCTATAAGCTGTATAACAGAGAAGAACAGTCAGTACCGTCACTGGTATGAGTGATACAAGAAGGAAGCTGACAATAAGCCTTTTCTTAAGCGAAACACGTCGTAAAACATATTCAAATCTCTTCAAATATCTTCTTCCTATCCTTTATGAACCAGTATACATCAAAGTCTTTCTGGTATTTCCTCTCATTCCTGCAGATGAAATCACAGAGGACAGAAAAAGATTCCACAGCCTTTTTCCTCTCTCCGTTTTTAAGATATGAAAGCGACTGGAAGTAGCTGGATGCGATTTTCATCAGATATATAAGACTTTGCCAGGCCGGTGTCTTTTCATGTTCTGCTGCAAGGAAGGTTTCAATATCATCAACGGCACTCTCGAGAAGAGAAGCATCGTGCTTGTTTTCCTCTGTATCATCCTCTCCGATGGACATATAGCCTTTGTGGGAAATCTTCTCAATGAAGGAAAGCACTTCATCGCCTCTATCTCCGAAAAGAACTTCAAAATGTTCCCGTGCAAGTTCCTCAAAGCTTTTATCCGTTCCCCAGAGAGCTGAAGCCATTACATGCATTCCCAGTCCTGTAGGAGCAAAGACTCTTGTCTGCTGGCAGCTTATATAGCCATTGAAGCCCAGCGTTCTGAGTCCCTGTATATCCTCATACAGTATTTTCGCATTGTAATAATCCAGAAGATCCCTGAAGAGATTCCACATGTAGTGATACTCATAAACGAATGAATCGCCTTTGAATCTCTTCTTCCATTCACGGGCATATGCTAAATTCTCTTCCTGTCTTTTCGGGAAAACATTATTGCCTATTAGGAATTGCGCTGTTTCAGTATCATCATATGCACTCACAGATTGTTTGTATGACCTGGTTATCGGGGCAAACATGAAGATGAATCTCTCAGTATTCAGATCAATAGTCTCTGGGGGCCATAGAAGATCGAAATATGACAGAAAGACGATTCTGGTATCGATGTATCTTTCCCTAAGGGCTTCATCGATTTCTTTCAGGAGCTTGATATACCATACCGAAGGAAGTACCTTCCTGCAGTCATCGCACTGGCAGCTGTTATTTGCACCATCTGCAAGCCATATATGCAGACAATCGACGGCTCTGTGTTTATCAAGATAATCAAGGACAACAGATACAAACCTTTCTCTGACACTCTTATTGCTAAGACAGAGATTTGTATTCAATGGAATACCCTCAAAAAGATCTCTCTTGCCATCAATCTCAGCCATTATGGATTTATCAAGACCATCCGATGAATCAACCCTGTCCCAGTTGAAGCCTCTGTACCCGAAACACTCAGAATTGAAACCATGGCCGACTGCCTGCCATACAAGGCCTCTCTTCTTCATCTCCTCAAGCAATCTGCCATCGACGAACTCATCAACATCAGCTGGAGATGGAAGACTGTCAGAACCTCTGAGCAAAGGATTGTTATCATGGCTGTACCAGGTCTTGAAGAACTCATACGGAGTCATGAACTGTGTGAAATAAGTATTCATCCTGTTCTTGGCAAGCCAGTCAATCACTGAGAGCACATTTTCATAAGATACAGCACCCTCAATACAGAAGCCTCTGTGTCTGTACCTCGCATTCTCTTCCAGATGCACAGAATCACAAGCAACCTTGTCAGGGATTACCTCGATATACGGAGTCGGAAAACGGAATCCAAGCTCATTCAGGAATGCATAAACCCCGAAGAGGACGCTCCTTTCGTTCTTCCCCGCAATAGTGCCATAGAATGAATCAACTGCAATGGAATATCCATCATCGGGAGAATCTCCATTTACCTCCAGCATGATTCTGGAATCTCTGATACCCGCTTCTGCAAGATATCTTCTAAGTTCATCATAAGCGAAATCAAGAACTCTGCTATTCATATAATCATCCTTTAACTGAGCCTGAAGTAAGCCCGCTGATCAAGAATTTCTGTGCAAAAAGCACCATGATAATTGCAGGAATAATGGCAATAGTCGCAGCCGCGCTCATACTTGCCCAATCCGTGCTGTTCTGCATCATGAACTGTCTCAGGCCTACAGAGAGGGTCCTAAGATCCTTATTCTGGATGAATATGCTTGCAATCGTGTATTCATTCCATACATTCATGAATGTGAAGACTGCGACAGAGACTATGCCAGGGATTGAGTACGGCAGAATGATTTTATAGTACGCCTGAAAATTGTTGCACCCATCAATCATTGCCGCCTCATTCAATTCATATGGGATACCATCAAAGAATCCTTTGAGCGTCCAGATTCCGAATGGCAGATTGATTGCTGTATATATGATCAGCAAGCTGAAAAGAGAATCAACCAGATGGAATGAACTCAGAAGCACATAGAGAGGAATGAGAACAAGCATTGATGGAAGCATCTGCAGTACAAGCAGCATTATCGTATAAAGCGAATAGCCCTTTCCTCTTGCGCGAGAGAGCGCATATCCTGCTGTTGACGATAGTGCCACGCAGAGCAGCGTCACAAGAAATGCAACGATGATTGTATTCAGAAGATTAAGACCAAATGATGTCTTGTTGAATACATGTATGAAGTTCTCGAATGTCGGATGAGCCGAGAAGAGCGAAACAGTCGACAGCGTCTCGCTTCTGGGTTTGAAAGCTGTTCCGACCATTGAGATTATCGGCAAGTTCGTAACGAGGATTGCGACAATCAGGACAATATATACTGCAGCAAGGTAACTCTTTCTTGTCTTCATCTTCAATCCTCCAGCTTCTGTGCTTTCATGTAAACGAGACAGAAAACAAGCAGTATGACAAGCGTGATCATGGACACAGCAGATGCATATCCCATCTGACCACGATAGAATGCGATATTATATGTGTATATCGGGAGTGTATATGTTCTTTCCAATGGACCGCCCTGGGTCAGAAGATAGATGATATCAAAATTATTGAATCCCCAGATGAACATCATCGTGATGATTACTGTACTGACATTCTTCAGCAGTGGAAGTGTGATATTCCAAAAGCATCTGAAGCTTCCTGCCCCATCCATTCTGGCGCTTTCATATAATTCATCTGGAATGCTCTGCAATCCCGCGAGCAATGACAAAGCCATGAAGGGATAGGACTTCCATGTACCGACGATAATGCATGTAATCCTTGCCATGACAGGATTAGCAATAAACATAATCGGAGAATCTATCAACCCGATTTCCTGAAGAACAATATTCACAAATCCGACCTGATCATTGAGTATCCATAGCCAGTTTGCCGTTGCAACAACTGTAGGAATCGCCCACGGAAGGAGAATGAGTGCTCTGAAAAAAGCTCTGAATTTTATCGGAGCATTCATAAGGAGTGCCAGGCCAAGACCGATTATGTAGCTGAAAGAAACACAGAAGAAAGCATAAATGAGGGAGAAAGACAAAGACGGGAAGGATCTCGTATCGTCAAAGAACTTGCCATAATTCTCCACACCTACGAAGCTTACATCCTGATTTGGCCGTAACACATTATAATTTGTAAAACTCATAATGAGGCTTCTGATGAGCGGATAGAAACTTACCAGTATCAGCATCAGCGTCGGCAAACCAAGCATCAGGAGCGTGAAAACATTGTTTCTTTTCTTCATCAAAAGCCTCCAATTAACATTCAGAACGCGATTATTCGCTTGCGATATCAATGGCTTCCTGAAGCCTTGCACTCTGGTTCTCAACGATTGTCTGGGTATCAAGACGGTTGTTGAAAGCTTCCTGAGCACTGTAATTCATAGTGTGCTCACCATTGATCTGGCTGAATCCCACGAAGAATCCCTCATACGGCCATGTACATGGTACTGCTGTAGGCACAACATTATTGAGAACCCCCTGTGCGATCTTATTGCTGAATACATCTGCTTCAAAGAAAGAAGCTCTTGCAGGATATGCCCAGCATCCGCCTTCACTGAACAATGGCTCTGTATTCTCTGCCCACCATTTCACGAACTTCATAGCCTCTTCCGGATACTCTGTCTGGCTGAAGACCATGAGAGCATCTGAGAAACTGTTTGTCCTGATAGCAGTTCCTGATGGTCCAAGGAGGGAAGAACCGACTTCTGTATTCTCCAGGATTTCAGGATAATTGAAGATGGATGTCGGGAAGGATGTGAACATGATAGCAGCATTTCCGCTGTAATAAATTCTTTCTATATCAGCAGCTGTATGTCCGAGGATTCCATCAGATACATATCCTTTCTCAACAAGAGTCTTCAGAAAGTCAATTGTTTCGATATAATTCTGGCTCTCTGATGCAGGCTTTCCTTCTGCATCTACAATACCGACATCGTTGGAAAGAGCGAAATTCATCGTATAATGCCAGAATCCCATATCATTACCAGCAACAACCAATGGAATGATATCAGGGTGAGCTTCCTTTATCTTCGCACAGGCATCAAGCAGTTCGTCCCAGGTTTCAGGGAATTTCTCAACACCGCTGGATGAGAGAATATCTGACCGATAGAAGACTCCCCTATAGCCGACCATATATGGAATTGCGATATAATGGCCATCATAAGTAAATGATTCAATCGTGCTTTCCTGATAATCGCTTATCGATCCATCCTCTTTCCAGCTGTTGATTACATCATCAAGATACAAAGCCTCACCCATTCTGGCATACATATCAGGCATATCAAGTGCAACAGAGGCAATATCAGGAGCTGAATTGCTTGTCACAGCTGTAAGAAATAGCTGATAGTAATTATCCCATGGCTGCAAAGTGACCTCGATATTGACTCCAGGATTTTCAGCTTCATACTGGCTTATCAAGGCTTCGCATGTCTGAAGATAACTATCATCGCTGCCGTAGTTCATCTCCCAGAAAGTCAGAGTTATCTCTCCTGGTTCATCTGAGGATGATTCATTGTTTCCTGCTGAGAAAACATATGAGGACATTAATAGAAGTACTAGCAGAATTACTAACGCTTTTCTCATTCATAATCTCCTTTTTTCTCATTCTGACAGTACCTCTTCTATCTGCAATCTGCACTTTTTTTATCAATCCGTAGGTTTTTTGAGTTGGAAATGAATATTATCGGAAGATAAAGACAATTCTGCTACAAGCTGTTTATAAGATTATCACTGAAGAATATCGGCAAGATTACTGCAGGGCGTTCTCTGTTTACTGTATTGAACGGCTTTTGCAATATTCATCAGCAGATTCTTGATACACGTGTTTCAAGCATTGCAAGGATGCTATCTCGCCTATATCAAAATGCAAGACATGATCTTAATCAATTACAAGCTTCTTGCTGAATCGATTGTTTATGAAAACATAATTGATTCAGATATCCTGAAGAAAAGAACACGTAAATAGATATAAACTCCTATCTGCACAGCGTTGCTAAAAGCAGGATGACGATATAGCATTGAGGCTGTTCTGTTATCATCAGAGCAGAGTTCGGTGTGGAAGCCTCTTTGCCTGATGATGGCAGGGCAACAAAAGGCTTCCACCTATGAAAGAAAACATCTATTCCCGTTCAAGGAGAAGAACTCCTTGGACAGATAAGACGTCAGTGACGCCGCTTGAGTCATTTCTCGACAATCATGCAGCAGAGGAATACAGTCACAGGCATCCACATATCTCCGATACGAGAGAAAGCGAATTCCTCAACACATTCGAGCCATCAGGTTGCCCGTACTGTGGGAAGGAAAGGTACAAGAGATTCGGTTATCTGCGTACAGGCCTGAGACGATACCGCTGCCTTGAATGTGGAAAGACCTTCACGATCCTTACAGGTACGCTCTTTGAAAACCATAAGCAACCGATAAGCGAATGGATAGACACCTGCCTTGAGCTCTTCTCGGAACAGAGTTTCGAGGCGATCTCGAAAGCGAACAGAAAGGCATACAACACAACAAGATACTGGATAGACAAGATATTCCTAGCGCTTAGGGGTACTCAGGATGGAATAATGCTTTCTGGAAATGTATATCTTGATGAAACATACCTGAAGGTAATCAAGAGAGATGTAGAGAGAAGAAGCGACGGCAAGGAATACAGAGGCATCTCCCGCAACCAGATCTGCATAGGCATCGCATATGACGGAATCCATGTCTATTGCTGCATTCTTGGGCATGGGAAACCATCACAGAAATCTGTCTTCGAGAGATTCAAGGATCATATAGCACTAGGCTCAACACTGATACATGACAAGGAGAAAGCACATAAGAAGCTCGTTCAGGAGCTGGAGCTGAAAAGCATGGAATACGATTCAAAGGGGCTGAAGGGAGTGCCGGATTCAGAGAATCCGCTGGATCCCATAAACAGAAGATGCTATGAGCTTCAGCGGCCTCATGCGGCGGCATCCTGGCTTCAGCAGAGATGATCTTCCCGGCTATCTTGACCTGTTTTCATACATACACAATCCTCCCCAGGACAAATATGAAAAGGTCGAAAACCTCATAAAACGGATTCTCGAAAACCCAAATTCGCTGAAATATAGGGACTAAACCGCAAATGAACACTTCAAATGCGGTTTCTTAGCAACGCTGTGCAGATAGGAGTTTTTAATTTTCTATCAAAGCCTCTGTGCGGCGCTCAAATACCTCAGTAATTCAATCCGGAAAAGAAGCTGCATGACACGCAAGCCATACTCCGCAATCAGTTTCCTTCAACCTGAATCAGACACGTCCGACCCGATAAATGACCCGACAAAACAAGGGAGAATAAAAATTGATTGCTTACTTAATGAAAAAAACATCAGCAGCATATCCAGACATCACATCCAGACTGGATATCCCATATTTAGCAGCAAGGACAGGACAGCGGGGGCTATGATTAACTACAATCCACCATATACCATGACTGACGACATAACGATGCTGGTCTCGGAAATCAGCGAGGAGATTGGCAGGCTTTCTGTTCTGCAGGAAGGGCATGTCACTCCTCATCTAAGGAGAAAGAACCGAATCCGCACGATTCATTCATCCCTTGCGATTGAGAACAATACTCTTACACTGGATCAGGTGACCGCAATCATCGATGGCAAACGCATTCTTGGAAATCCTAATGAAATCAGAGAGGTCAGAAATGCATATGAGGCTTATGAGCTCATGCTGGAACTCAATCCACTCTCAGTTGATGACCTTCTGAAAGCTCATAGGCTGATGATGGCTGGACTCATTTCTGAGAATGGCAGATTCCGCTCCAAAGGAGTCGGAGTGTTTGATGGCGAGAAGATCATACATATGGCACCACCTGCGGAACTCGTTCCAGGACAGATTAATGACCTCATCGACTGGTACAGGGAATCAAGACTTCATCCCCTGATCAAAAGCTCTATATTCCATTACGAGTTTGAATTCATCCATCCGTTTGCTGATGGCAATGGACGCATGAGAAGGATGTGGCATACTCTCCTTCTCGGGAAATGGAAGGAACTGTTCTACTGGCTTCCCATCGAAGAGCTTATACAGTCCAGACAGACAGAATATTACGAGGCATTCAACAATGCGAATGACGCAGCTGACAGTTCCTGCTTTGTCACTCTGATGCTTGAAATCATAAGGGATACCATGAGAAATACCGACCAAGTCAGAGATCAAGTAACCGATCAAGTTGATGATTCCGTTCAGAGATTGCTATCGGTGCTAGGAAATGAGACTCTTTCTGCAGCAGAAATCATGAAACGGCTAGGGCTTTCCCACCGTCCTACATTCAGGAAGAACTATCTCGATCCGGCCATTGGTTCGCATCTTATAGAACGTACAATCCCAGACAAACCTAATAGCAGCAAGCAGAGATACCGCAAATCCTGACACGGCCATTCAAAGGAGATCAATACAAATTGCTGATTTCATACATAGGAGTGAACCCTGTCTGAACAGAATGGAGGATTGATTCACCTCTTCATAAACCCTGCTGATTTCTCTTCGTGACTCGGAGACTTTGTCATTCCGCTGTTTTGACTGGCTCAGCATGAATCGGCACACTGGCTCTGCTGGGCCGTTGTACTCAATAGTATCATTTACAGTACCATTTGCAGTGCCGCTCTCCGATGCGATTTCCCTGTGCTCCTCACTGACAACGGAGGAGAGTTCTCCGACCCGCTTACGATCGAGATGGACACGCGCTCTGGCGAGATACTCAGCCAGGTCTTCTACTGCTACCCCAGACAGAGCCAGCAGAAGGGAGCCTGCGAGAACAACCATGAGCTCATCCGCCGCGTGATCCCCAAGGGGATGTCCATGAATCCATACACCCAGGAGAAGATCGACCTCATGATGAGCAACATCAACTCCTACCTGAGGGCCGAACTCGGAGGGCACTCTCCCTATGATGTCTTTTCGTTCATGTATGGAAGCGACATACTGAACAAGCTCAGCATAAGGAGAGTCGAGCCTTCCGAAGTGGTCCTCAGGCCGTCTCTGCTGGACTAGCACTCCAGCTTCGACATTGTCCTGATCCGGCGTCCGCACGACCATACAACCATAACAAGAAGGGGTTGCATTCAGCAGTTCAGAAAACTGCTTTTGAGGCACCTCTCAGGACTTCATGTGCCCATTCAGATCCAACTTCCTTTTCCATCCCCATTTTTGGCGTCAAAACAGCTTCCTGTCAAACCTGAAGTTGGCAATGCGTTGCATTTGCCTTTTCAATGTTGCACTTACTCGGTAAGGGTGGCTCTTAACTTTTCAATCGAGCCTGATTGAAGTATGGACCCGTGAGGCATACATCTCATCAATCATGCGATCGGTCATCGGAACAGCAGCGGCCCCTACGCGCACAAAGCATCCCTTTGAGCTCCTTCCATATTTTGCGAGGTAGTATGGCTTATCAGGGCCGCTGGAGACAAACAGCCTGATGACTATCTTCCCCTCACGTTCCTCCACATGGATATCATAGAGGCCCAGTGTTTCAGGTCGGATATTGTTCTTGATCCGATCATTCAAGGCAAGCTGGACAGCATCGGGGTCACCAACCCCGACAACGGTACCATCGTTATCAATACCGATATAAATCTCTCCACCTAGTGTATTGAGGAATGATACGACATCCTTCTCGATACTATCAGCGAGTTCTCTTTTAAATTCTATGTTTTTATTCTCTATCATCGCTTTGTATATCCTCTGAAGCTTTCTGCTTATAACGTATGAATTTAATGTATCTTATGAAATTTGTAATATTATTCTTATTGTCACTCTCAAACATCTGAAGTGTAGTTTCTGCTGTAGGTTTCTCTATCTCAGAACAGTTTTCTTTGAATACTCCGAGAATTCCAATTATCATTTGTCGCTGGAATTCTAAAATTATGCTAGGATCAACAGCTACCTCTTCACCAGCAATATATCGATCAATAATACCTTCAAATGAATCATCAAGATTCATGGTATTGATTATTTTTTCCAGATCAGAAGTTAAAGCGCCTGCTTTGTGAAGCTTATAAAGTGCAAACAAATATAATTTAGAGAGATTATCATCAATCATCAGGTCCATGTCCGATGTACCTGGTTTATAAATCTGATTAAGAATACGACTACCTTCAAACTCCTGTTTGACTCTGATTTTCTTCCCATCTTTTATTCTATATGTTTCACTATCGAGGAACTCTGAAGAAACGAAAATCTCATTTGAGAATTTCAAATCAGAATTGCTCATGTAAAAACATAGATCTGGTATGGTTGTAATCGTTTGGTTTAGGGCATTTACGAGCATGAATGAAAACATCAGTAAAACTTCATGATAGTCATTGATTGCACGTTCTAAGATCATCACATTTGTGTCGGCTGCATCTAAATCCATTTTTGGTATATCAGATTTGGTAGAATAGTAAATAATACCTCTATCAAGGCTTATTATTCCAAGTAGGTGAGGGGCATCCCCATTTTTTGTTTTTACATCATTTAATTCTATAGCTGCTTTATGTAGTGATATATCTGATAAAAAAGTAAATAAGAAACAAAATGGTTTATAGACACCACCACTAAAAGACCATCCCAGTTGAGAAAGATCATGATGTGGTAGCTGAATAACGCTCTGATATTTTAATTCAGCATCTTTTATTGACTCTGTTGTCAGTCTTGATTTGACTTCAATAGTACATAATACACTTTCTATTGGAACGCAGGTTAATATCTCACCGTTAGATTCCGACTTTGCAAACAAACGAGGGCAATTCAATTTATCATAAATTATGATGTCCTGCTGTCTGCTTTGGTCAGGAGTCAAATCTTTGTTATTTGCAGATATTATGATTCCTCTGGTAATACCATATTTGAAAGGAAGGAGTTTTGACAGATAGTCAATGATTGCATCTTCTCTTGCTTCCCCCATAGTCGGATCATGGTTAAATGGTGCAGAGCTCCTGAAATCTGCCATTATCTTATCTGCGAAAGCAAAAATCCTTTCGTTAACCATCTATTCTCCTTTGCTTAATTCCTGATATTTACTTCTATGCATCTTCAAGTATACGAGGTTCTCTGGATAAATCCTTCTCAGCTTCATTCCTTCATGAATCCCTAAACGCCTTCGATTCTCCTCAGAAACAGACGATGATATCAACATTAAGCCATCATCAGTGAATGATATCAGATGACGGTCAAAGAGCTTATCGATCCGTGCTTCAAAGAGAAATCCGTTATATGGATCAATCCTATCCTGATTATCAGCATCACTCCATGGAACAATATGGCTTGCAACTAGCAGATCAGGGATATCAACACCGGTAAGGGCACATGCGCCATCCCAAAGGTCAAAGAGATCCTTGCGGTACCTGTCCTGTCCGATTCTCCTTTTGATCTCTGCCGTTGCTTCTGTTTCCCCGACAGGAAGCTCGTTCCATGATGAGACAATAAGCGGAAGAACGCTGTCTTTGAGCTCTTCGAGGCTTTCAGCTTTATAACCACCAAGAAGGATGTCCTCTGCTGGTACCTCATCCCCAATATTCCTGCTAACGGAGAGATAGACAGCATTACTCTTTAAAAAGCAATCAAGGATACGCTGGCTGTTCGCTCTCCGAAGAGAAAACAGCCTTCCTCCATAGATATCATCCTCTGTCATGCCTGCAGAATCAGTGAACCCGAAGCTACCAGCTATGTATGTAATATCGCTGCCAGTCAATCCTGCCATAGGCCATCCCTCATGAGCTCATCATATGCTTCCATGACAAGTCTCTTCGTGCGGTATTCCCCATACTTCGCGATATCATTCGCTTTTACCTGCGGGAATGTCTGCGTCGGATATCCCTTGCCCATGACAGCCTCTGGATCGAGTATGAACTCCAGCTCACCACGCTCCAGTCCGTACTTCATGGCATAGAACGCATCAAGACGTGCCATCAGTAAAGCTCTCTCATCATCGTTCCATATCGTTACAGGACAGGATAGAATCTCAGCCATCTTCTTCGTCGTTCCTAAGAGCTTCTTGGAGCATCTGATGACGAAAGCCTCTTCAGCTTCTGTATATGCTGATAGTGGAATAATTGGGAGCTGCTTGAAGTAGAACTGGTTTAGATGTGTACCTCCGATTTTATTTCTTGCAGCATAATCGAGGATAAAAGTCGAAAGATTTGTATTCAACAATACTGCATCCTCAATATCAATATCAGATATCAAAGGAAGGGTATTTCCAGCCCCTCCCAGAGGGAATATCATAGAAATGCATGTACGAGAATTAGTTGAATTTGTGATATCCCTAAATCCAAAGCACCACTTCGGTGTCTCCTCCTTGATTATTTCAGCAACGCTCTTTGTATTGGAATTCCCTGATAGATCCAGACCGAACTGCCCGATTGAATCGACA
>CALXLB010000007.1 GCA_944389085.1 uncultured Spirochaetaceae bacterium | reverse complement strand
AATCATGGAGGAATTTCTTTACAGCCTCATGCCAGCTCAGAGCAGGATCAGTCATCAGCTTATGAGCATAATCAATGACTTTGGGCTGTTGCAGATATAGCGTTTCAAGTATCAGTTCTTCTTTTGTAGGGAAGAAAGTGTAGAAAAATGATCTTGAAATGCCAACCCTCTTATATACCTGTTCTACTGTTGTATGCCGTATGCCTTGCTTCGTCATTAGCTCAAGCCCTACAGAAATAAGTTCTGCTCTGATGCGTTCCCTGTCTTCTTCGGAATAAGCTACTTTCGGCATAGATTTCCTCTCTGGATAAAAACAAAATTTTATTCCTGTCTTTATTTTACATATTCAATAGAACAACACAAGTGGAAATCCAGTTTCTGCAAAAATGATCGCCTCTTATTATTCGACGGTTATGAACCATAATCCCTGTTGTATCAGAATCGTGAATATCACGTAATCAATAACCTTGATTCCAATAAATAGCTGTAGTCGCTTTTTCCATACAATTGGGTGAACCTTTTAGGTGGGTGAATAAAATTTCCGGAGAAACACAGTGATTGCTGGGTAAGCCTCTGAAAACGCCAGATTTCATGGCTTCTGATGCCCTCCAAATGATAGCCGGATCCTGATAAGTCATATTACAATCCTTTGTACATAAAGAAATAAGGAAAGGCTCCTTCTTTGTTTTGCCTTATGAGCTTTCTACCTTCATCAATCTTCTGTTCTTTAAGTCTCAGCACCTTTCCGATATCTACAGTGTTGTAAGTTTCGATATCCAAGAATAGTCTTTCCAAGGCATTGCATCCTCGATATATGGAGGTGAGATTCGAACCTTACCTCCTGATATATACCGAAGAAGCGGACTGCTGAATCTTTCAGGGCCGTTATCAATTTTTGGAGACAAATACGTTTAATCATGTAGAATCAAGATAAGGAGGAACGCAAAATGAAAAGATTATTCTTTCTGATTGCCGCGGCAGTCTGCTTAGTTAGCGGCTGTACGCAATATGGAGTTTACCCCCCCCGCTATGGATTTCACCAGAAAACCCTGACGTCTCAGAAATAATTCTTAATGAAACTGAGCTCAGTCTGGAGAAAGATGAAACGTATCAGTTGAATGTTAGTTTCAGTCCTTCAGGATCTTCTGCAGCTCTATCATGGAAATCTTCCAATGAAGGTATTCTTAAAGTTGACGACACCGGAAGGCTAACAGCTGTGGCGATAGGAAATGCGACAGTCACAGTGTCTGTAGCTGATAATCCTGCCATCTCTGCAATATGCAATGTCTCTGTTGTCGATGTTGTTCTGAAGGAAGGAACCACTCTGGCTGAGCGGCTGAAAGAAAAAGGCCTAGAGAACGCAAGCGTGCTTTCGATAGCCGGAACGCTGTCTGATTCTGATTTTACTACGTTAAAAGGAATGAAAACGCTTCTGCAGCTTGATATCTCAAATACATCAAATACGGAGATTCCAACGGCTGCATTCAGTTCCACTGCGCTAACGCAAATCAGATTACCTGAGAATCTGCAAACAATAGGAGATGGTGCATTCTATAAAACAGATCTCCAGACTATAAATCTTCCTGAAAAGCTGGAAACGATAGGAGCAGATGCTTTTTCTGGAGGAGTTGATGGTCTTCTTGAGCAGATGGATGAACTTGTTATACCAGCCAGCGTCAAATCGATTGGTGCGAGAGCCTTTACCAGGGCAGGTTTCAGTTCAGTAGTATTCAATGAGGGACTGGAAACCATAAACCAATCCGCATTTGCTTATATTGGTTTTACATCAATTGAACTTCCAGCTTCCTTGAAGAATCTCGCAGACAGTGCTTTCACCAGATATGATTCAATTGAATCGATAACATTTAAAGGAGCCCCACCATCAATCAAGTATACTACTCAATCAGACGGTACGACGATATACCTAGCACCCGATCTGACAGGGATGGATGAATGTACTGTATATGTCAAACCGGAATACTTTGATGCATATAAGACGTCAGTATGGTTTACAGGTACTGATGCATATCAGGATGTAACTCAGCAGTATGTGCATACAGATTATTTCTCAGAAGAGAATCTAAGGGCCATCGGTTCTTAATATGTGATAAAGGCCACGGAGTCATGACTCCGTGACCAGAAGTAGGTGCGTGCAGTTTTCTCCGCTTATGCGAGGAAATCCTGTTGTCCTCAATATCCAGAAGTCATCCTCCGGCGAGGACTTGGATCCGAGCGGCTCTCCAGCACGGATAAGCTGCAGATTCTGAAGCCCGCAGGCGATTCCTCTGTTGCCGTTCGAGTTAAAGGCATAGAAGGTTATTGATGCCTTCCGTGGAGGCCCGGGTACACGAGGTTTTTATCGAGGACAGGATTGCAGTCCTTATCAACGATTCCGGGAGCTGTGGTGCTGTTTGCGTTGATGAACCATGCGTTTGCATATGCCTCATCATCCGACCTCCCTGACCACATCGGTGACCTTCTTTTCATCCGTGTACTTCCAGGTACTTCGTCCCTCGACTAGCTTGTATCCATCGATATGCTCTCCTCTGATTAGCGCCGATAAAGTGTGTCCTTGACGTCCAACCACCCATGAGATAAGTTATGAAGCTGGGTCCGGATGAGAGGATTAGCCTATTGCGGCCAGAATCTGAGGGCAGGGGAGAGACTCGAGCTTGTTACTTCATAGAAGGAGCATTGATTACTTCCCGTTAATAATCCAGGAGCCTCCCGTAATCATTCCAGCTGCCATACATTCTTCCTTTTCTCGTCTCTTCTATTACATGAGAAAGCATCCTTGCGTAAGAAGAGGGATGACGGACCTTGCAGAAGGCGAGGTTTGAAAGCCTG
>CALXLB010000006.1 GCA_944389085.1 uncultured Spirochaetaceae bacterium | reverse complement strand
AGCGAAGTTCATACAGGCCGTATACTCATCCCTGAAGCAGGACATGGAATCACTTGCTGCGAAACGCAGGAAGACCGGGAAGAAGAACGGGAAGCTGAAGTTCAGGTCATCCTATGATTCAATCGAGCTCAACCAGTATAAGAATACGCACTGGATATGCTTCGGCCCGGAGGGGAACGCGAACGGCAGGTATAAGAATACCGTGCATATCGCAGGGATAAAGAGGCCGATACGCGTGTTCGGGATGGATCAGATCCCAGCCGGAGCTGAATGCGCCAACGCCAAGCTTGTGAAGAGGCCTTCTGGCATATACCTGCTGCTTACGTGCTATATGCCGAAGAGTGAAGGAAAGGAAGACACTGGGAATAAGCCTGATATCGGGATCGACTTCGGGATAAAGACGACGATAATGACCTCGGAAGGAGAGATGTTCGGCATAACGGTCCGAGAACCGGAACGCCTGAAGGGCCTACAGAAGAAACTGGCAAGGCAGGTAAAGGGCTCCGGGGGCTGGCACAAGGGACTCTTCGGGAAGGATGTGCAGAACTCAGCCCTAGGGACGCTGAAGAGGAAGCTCATGGCCAATGAGAGGGTCCTTGTGATTGACAGGTTCTTCCCGTCGACGAGGATGTGCCCTGTATGCGGGCATATACATGACAGCATCACGCTCTCGGACAGGGTGTTCGTCTGCCCCGCATGCGGATATACCGAAGATCGTGATGTTAAGAGCGCAAAAACACTGCTTCTTGCAGGCAAGCATGAGATAGCCTACACGCTTCCGGAACAGAAGCGTACTCCGGTGGAGCGGATGTCAGGCTTCGATACCTCGTATGAGGCATGGAAGCATTCTGCGTCGAAGCCGGAAGCCTCATCTTCAAGCGTCAGCTAAGATGGGGAGGTTCACCGTTTCAGCGAATTCTCGTTGAGAAGAAATTCTTCAAGTCCAATAAAGAGAATACCATTCTCATCATGCCATGGGATTATATTATCCCTGACTACTACTATTTTTCTGAATGAATCCCTTATTCTCTTGAGAGAATTTATCTCCTGATTCATCTTCGTCTCATCTGGAATCATATAGGCACTTTGAATGTAAAACTTCTCATCAGCTTTTTCTGCCACGAAATCAACCTCGAGTTGTGAACGTTTGCTTTTTCCTACCTCATCTTTCCAGTTATATTCAACGCTTCCTACGGAAACCTCATAGCCCCGATAGATTAATTCTGAAAATATGATGCTTTCCATTAAGTGCGGTTCTTCAAGATTTCTGAAAGATAAGCATGCATTTCTAAGGCCTGGATCTGCAAAGTAGAATTTCTTCTGAGCTCCTATATGCTTCCTTCCCTTGATATCATATCGCTCTACTTCTGAAATGATGTATGCTTCTTTGAAGTATTCAAGATATTTGTAAATGCGATTAGATGAAATCTTTATTTTCCTTACACTAGCTAAGGTATTTGCTATTCTATCGGCATTTACAAGTGAACCTTCTGAAGAGGCTATTACGTTAAGGACTTCATCTATTATGGATTTCTCATCTTCCAGCCGATACCTCTCTACAACATCCTTTAAATAAGTTTTCTCAAGAAGATTCTTCAGATATTCGCTCTTATCTTCATAGTTGCTGAATTGCAGGATTCTAGGCATTCCTCCATATCTCATGAATTCCTGGATTTGCTTATTATTATCCCCATCTTGAGCGGTACTGTATTCTCCGAAAGAAAGGGGGAACATATGTATTTCATCCCCTTTGTCTCTAAATTCTGTAACTATATTGCTACTTAGAAGCTTTGAATTGCTGCCAGTAACATAAATGTCAGCATTTTGCATTTTCATCAATGACAAGAGAACAGTTACATAAGTTATAGTATCCCTTGGAAGATAAGGATTTTCCACTTCACCAGCCATCTGGATTTCATCAATGAAGATATAGAAGAACTTTGATTTATCCGAAGTCATTTCTCTTACGTATTTCTCAAGCTCAAGAGGATTTCGATACTTGACACTTTCGGAATCATCCAGAGATAGCATGATTATCTGATTCTCTTTGACTCCATTCTCAATCAGATAGTTTTTATATATGGTATTAAGCAAAAAAGATTTCCCTGATCGCCTTATTCCAGTAATTATTTTGATCAGTCCATTGCCTTTTCTTTCGATAAGCTTTTTCAGGTATTTATCTCGCTTGATTATCTTCATTTATTGCCTCTATTTCATTATACAATTTACTGAGAATTCTGCAGAGTTTTTTTGCGTAAATACGCATTTTCTTTTATAAATAAAAATATTTTCTTGTACTATAATGAAAAGAAGATTACATAAATACGCAATTTATCTTCGAAGTTTTATCCCTATTGATGGAAACTCCCCTGATTATCCTCACGGGACCGGAATCAGCGGAACATTTAGTATGCTTGCTGACTTCTGCAGCTTCTCCATTCCTTTGCAATCTCAATACTATAGATAGCTTCCCCGATATTGGTTCTGTGTTTTATCAATGGTTTTCCCCATACGGGGATGAAGACTATTTCTTCTCATTGATTCATCTCATCTCCATCCCTTCTCTCAGACCTGAATCCCGCAAGAAAACATGAAGAGACAAAAAGTTTCTGAAAATTCTGACATAATTGAAGGGTTTTTGCGTATTAAAAGATAAACATCCTCATCAAGGCCTTCTGGTGAGGTCGTAAGCGGGATCATAGTTACCTCCCTTCAATTTTACCGCTTACAATCACCAGGCTCCGGGAAGCGGACGATAAGGAATCCAAACATACCTGCCGTCCGTCACCGGATATCCTATCAGATCCGCCTCCGGATCTACTCCTTCAGCTAATGCAGAAGCTATACGATACATAGCTTTCCCCTGTGACTGGGCATCCTGAAAGACTGTTCCTATAAGATATCCTGACTCAAGGGCCTTCTGTCCGGAAGGTGTTCCATCAATACTGACAACAGGCATGAAAGGACCTCCATTGAAATATCCATTCTCCATCAAAGCCTCAATAGCACCCAGTGCCATATCATCATTATTGGCAAACACGGCTTCAATGCTATCACCAGAATAAGAGAGGAAATCAAGCATGGCGGAGTATCCGCCTTTTCTCATCCAAAGCCCTGTATCTTCATGAAGCTTATCTATAGCAATACCAGAGGAAAGAAGAGTCTCTATAAAATATTCTGTACGAAGCTCTGTATCCTGATGTCCAGTCTCTCCTTTTATCACAACAAGCTGAAGAATACCGTCCCCGTTCTTATCTGCTTCAGGATGCTCATACCAGTAATCGGCCATGATCTTTCCTGCCATTATACCGGAATCCTCCGCTCTGGATCCGACATACCAGACTTTATCCCATTTATCCATATCTTCCTTTACAGGCTCTCTGTTGAATATGACTATAGGGACATCATTCTTTTTGCATTTATCGATGATCACACCACTGGCGGTCCTGTCTACGGGATTCACAATTAGGGCGTCATACCCTTGAGTGATAAAAGTCTCAATCTGTTCATTCTGTTTTTGCTGACGGCTTCCGGCCTCAACGACTGTTACCGGGATTCCTCCTTCAGAAGCTTCTGTAACTGCATTCTTCACTTCACTGATATAAGAATCCTCGGCATCGTATATAGCCAGAGCAAGCTTTTTCTCCTCATTATGGCAGGAGGCAAGCAAAAATAAGATAATTGTAAGAATAATGAGGAGTTTCCTGTTCATCGTCTTGAAAAAGGAAAGCTGGGATTTCTCCCAGCTCTTTCCTTTGCAGAAGAAATCATTTCTTCTTGAGATACTTGATACTGTCGAGGGAGACAGCGGCAAGAATGATGAATCCCTTGAATACAAACTGCAGGTTCGTATCAATACCAAGGAATGTGAGACAGTATGTAAGGGAAGTGAAGATGACAACACCTATTGCAGCACCTCCGATCTTTCCGATACCGCCATTGAATGAAATGCCACCGACAACACAGGCAGCGATAGCATCCATCTCATAGCCCTGACCAGTACCAGCAGAAGCGTTAGCTCTGAAAGCTTCAAGGAAGGATCCACAGCCATAGAAGACACCTGCCATGATGAATACGCCAAGTGTTACCCAGAATACTGAAATACCGGATACTGCAGCTGCTTCAGCATTACCACCAACGGCATACATGTTCTTTCCGAAGGTTGTCTTGTTCCAGATAATCCAGGCAACGATGATTGCAATGATAGCCGGGATAATCAGTTTCGGGAAAGTAATAAGATTGCCATTGAGAACACCAAGCGTCCAGCGTCCACCGATAAGCTCCTTGATACCTCTATCAATCGATCCTACAGGAGTTCCTGATGTTCCGAAGAAGAGCAGACCATAGATGATAAGCTGTGTGGACATTGTCGAAATGAACGGATGCATCTTCAGTTTTGCTGAGAAGAAACCGGCAAAAGCACTGAAGATTGAACAGAACAGAATTGCAAGAACCAGTGCCATTATGACTCTTACACCCATCGGGATTGCAGAGAAATCCCATGGTCCCATTCCCATGAAGGAAACAATGTTCATACCAGGATGGAGTATAAGACCCGTTGTTACAGAACCAAGTGCAACCATTCTTCCGATTGAAAGGTCTGTACCAGCAAGAAGAATCAGTCCAGCTACACCAAGAGCATAGAACATTCTTGTTGAACACTGCTCAAGAATTGTGAAGATATTCGGCAGTGTAAGCAGGTTGCTGTTGACCTTCATCGGCGCGATTATGATGCAGATGATGAAGAAGATGATGATGGCAATGTAAAGGCCATTTGCCAGAAGGAATGAAGAGGGACGGAAATTCGTCTTGTAGTTCATCCACTTCATCTTCATATCTTCGCCGAAGTTCGACTTACCGTTTCTCAGCTCTCTGTTTTTCTGTATATGATCAACATAAGCCTGATTCTTTGCGGCCTTCGATTTATTGATCTCATTCTGGAAGCGGCTCTTGGCATCAAAAAGAGCACTCTTTGTCTCATAAGCCGCAACGGAAAGCTCGCTTTTGAGGATTTTAGGATCTCCTGCAGCCAGACGGTGGGAAAGCTCGCTCTTTCTCTTCTCGCCAGCTTCTTTGATTTCCGCAACTTCACGAGCATAATAAGCCTTGGCTCCAGCCATTCGCTTATTCTCTTTCTCGTTTACAGCAGCCTCGATATCACGGGAAACAGTATTTACATATTTTACAGCTTCCTTAGCGATTCTATTGACTTCAGCCTTATTCCTTGCAGCTACGGCTTTAGCCTCTTCCAGCTCCTTCTTCTTCTGTGCTAAGACTCTTGCTTTCTCGTCCTCATCAATCAGCTGATTCTTCCTCAGAGCTGTGATGTCGATTTTGGTATCTGTAACCTTTGTCTCGCCATCTTTTCTGAGAGCACGGAGCTTTTGGGTATATTCCTGTATTTTTCTGTCGTCCTCTATGGTTCTGATTTCCATAGCTTTGTTATCAGCCATTCCTTCCTCCTTACAGATACTTGGCAGACAGTCTCAGGAGTTCCTCCTGATTCGTTTCTTTAGTGTTTACGATACCAGCAAGCCTGTGATTGGACATAACAGCTATACGGTTCGTAATACCAAGGATTTCAGGCATTTCAGAAGAGACTACAATGATAGTCTTCCCTTCTTTTGCCATCTTGATAATCAGCTGGTAAATCTCATACTTTGCACCAACATCGATACCTCTTGTCGGCTCATCCATCAGGAATATCTGAGGAGAACGCTCCATCCACTTACCAATGATAACTTTCTGCTGGTTTCCACCAGATAGTGCCGTGATAAGTTCATCAGGAGATACACACTTGGTATTCATCTGCTTGATTTCCCTTGTCGCAGCCTCATTAAGCTTCTTGTTATCCAGGAGATGCATTGTTTTGTAAGCTTCAAGGTTTGTAATAGTGGTATTGAACTTGATTGTATCCTTGCCGAACATACCATTCAGCTTCCGCTCCTCTGTAACAAGAGCAAAAGAATGGTTCATTGCCTGTTTGGAGGAATTGAAATGCATCTTCTTTCCTCCGACAATAAGCTGTCCAGAAGCAATTGTCCTGATTCCGAACATAGACTCCAGAAGCTCGCTTCTACCAGCTCCTACAAGACCATAGATTCCGAAAATCTCACCACGGCGGACCATGAATGAGATGTCATGAAGCACGGGATCATATTTTGTATTGAGATTGCGGACTTCAAGATAAGGCTCGCCCGGGGCATTATCCACATCGGGGAATCTCTTATCAAGAGAACGTCCTACCATTGCAGATATCAATTCATTCATGTTCGTATCTGCAACATGTTTCTTGAAGATCATCTTACCGTCACGAAGAACAGCAACATCATCACAGATCTCAAAAATCTCATCCATCTTATGGGAGATATAAACAAATGATACACCTTGTTTTCTGAGATTATCGACAATGGAGAAAAGCTTTCTGACTTCGCGTTCTGTAAGAGAGCTCGTCGGCTCGTCGAGAACTATAAGCTTAGCGTCATATGAAACAGCCTTAGCAATCTCAACCATCTGTCTCTGAGAAACAGACATTGTTCTCATTACAGTTTTCGGGTTTACATTCATGCTGAGGCGTGCGAAAAGGTTATTGCTGTCACGAAGCATTCTGGCTTCATCGACAATACCACCCTTCGTCGGGTAACGCCCGAGGAAGAGATTGTCCATCACGGTCCTGTCCAGACATTGCTGAAGCTCCTGATGGACCATCGCTACCCCGCTCTCAAGAGCTTCTTTAGGGCCACTGAATTCTACAGGATGGCCAAAAAGATCTATCTGTCCTTCATCTTTGGCGTAGATTCCAAAGAGGCATTTCATCATTGTGGATTTTCCTGCACCGTTCTCACCCATGAGGCCGCATACAGTTCCCTCTTCCACAGTGAGGTTGATTCCATCGAGAACCTTGTTCTTTCCAAACGATTTCGACAGATTCTTTATTTCCAAAACAGTTTTTCCACTCATTCCCTCGTCCTTTTAAATGGATTAACCCTCAGAAAGGGCATTAATCCAATAATGGCGGAAGCAAAGCCTCCGCCACCACATACATCCTTTAAAGGAATCAGTACTGGAGCTTGTCCAGATAGTCCCAACCGGAGTTTGTCTTAACCATGTTGATTGCATAAGCATCGAAGTTTCCAAGGTTGGTGAATCTGTCAAGACAGGAGGACTCGTTCTGGCCATCGCCCTGTACGATTGTAAGGTTGATGTTGAGAAGAGGAGCATAGTAGTTGAGAGCTGGGATATAAGAAGATGAGAGGAAGTTATCTCCAGAGTTGTAGATTGTCAGGAGAACATTCTTCTGAGGAGCATCTGTCTGCTTGATACCAGCGTCTCTTGCGCCTGCCTGATACTCTGTCCAGTTGCTTGCATTAACACCAGTGTTCTGGGCAAGAAGTGCCTTTGTCTCTGCGACATAGTCAACAGAAGCAGAAATCTTATTACCATACTGATCTGGCTCTGTGATACCTGATGTAACAACTGCATCGCCTGTAAGTCCATCGAGAAGGTTTCTGATGACCTGGAGAGTTGCTGTAGCCTGTGCATCGACGTTCTGGGAAACAGTTCCTGTAAGTCTTCCAGCGCCGATAGCCTCGATAGCATCAGCGTTTGCGTCATAACCGAAGATTGGAACTCCCTCTGGATAGTTGGAAGCCTGGAGACAACCCATAGCCATACCATCGTTGTTGGAGATAACCATATCGATCTGATCGCCAAGTCTTGTTGCCCAGTTGCTCATAGCATCTGTAGCAGCATTAGCATTCCATGTTGTTCCATCTGTACCTGTCATAGCACGGCTATCAAGCTCAACTACTGGCATTGTTGTTCCGCCAACATTAGCTGAACCCTGCTGTGTATTCTCAACACCTGGATCTGTAGAACCTGTCCATGTTCCAAGAGCTTCTCTTATACCCTGTGTTCTTGCCTTGGAGTCATTATGTCCGACGTCACCAATACAGAGAACATATCCGATAACACCATCGCCGTTGCGGTCGATGACTGCTGGATCTGCAGATGCGAGGAAGTCAACAATAAGCTGTCCCTGAACTGCTCCACCGCCTGCTGCATCGAAGCCAACATAATATGTTTTGTCATTCCAGTTCATGACTTCCATATCAATAACACCAGTTACAGGATCTGATGGCTGTCTATTGAAGAATACTACCGGCTTCTGTGCATTTGTAACGACTGTTGCTGCCGTCTCGGCCCCACCCTGTGCAAAAAGGGATGTGCAGACTACTGCCACCAAAAGAATGGCAACTGCGAACTTTTTCATTTAAACCTCCTGAAGCAGGCTTTACCTGCATGTAGATTTACCTCTTGTATTAGTTTCAACCCAGAATGCAGTGCCGTACATATAGTATTTTTTTGAGAAACAATGTTTTTTTTGGCTTTACCCTATCTTCCTTCTTTGGAAGAAAAGGAAATCACCCCAAGTCTTGTCTGGGCACTGCCAGTGATTGCTGCTCCTTCGATAACAGCACGTGCATCATAATCAATACGGCCAACAGGGGTGACCATAGAACCTTTGAATGAAAGAGAATCTCCATCCGCGGCCCCTGTAAAATCTGAAGAGAATGTAAGGAAATTGAGAGTTCCTTCAACCAGCCCTGCATCCCGCTTGAGCTGGATTTTACCATGATATTTTCCAAAAGGAGAACGGACAAAGATTTCAAAGCTCTCCAACAGGGACTCCTCTTACAGAAAAATGACCTTTATTCGCTGTGATGCCTTCGCCTATTATCTTCTCGCCATCATACCGGCCTGTAATCGAGAATTCGATGTGCCCGACATATGAATCGACTACACCACCGACAGAAAAAGTCTCCTCTCCTGTCATTGAGCCATGAAATGCACCTTCATATCCAATAAAGGAATAAACACCTTCAATTTTCCCATCATCTGTGATTGTGAAATCAAAACCAGCGGGAAAATCACCATAGAATGTATCAATATCTGCACGAACATGACTCTTAATCATAGCTTCATGATAACCGCAAAGCGCTTCAACTGCAAAACAATGATGCAATTTTTGTCATTTTGCTTCAGAGCATGAAGCTATGAGGTGGAACATCCAATAAATTATGCGACTTCAGGCAACTCTGCGGCTGTTCCACTTTCAAGTTCTGTCTCAATTGTGTCAGGAAGGGCAGAAAACAGATCAAGGCCTGTAAGCTCTTCAATCTCATCAATGCTGACAACTGCATCAGTCCATGATCCATCAAAAGGAGCATTATCCATAATTATGCCAGATGCATATACAGGAGTTTCTCCATTTTTTATTCTTTCAAGATCATCCTTGCTGTCATCCTGCGTGATAATAACAAAAGCTTTCCATATCTGAGACGGAACAGTAATGGTCACATCCCCTTTTTCGCTTTTCCATTCCTTCAGAACTTTGCCATCTTTGTCTGTGCCACCTGTACTTCCCTGAACTGCACCTGCAACAATGTAAAGTTCATACCCATTAGCGGCATATTCCCTGAGAGCTTTTTCCAGCTGACTCCAGTCTCCACTGTTCATACTGCTGTTCTGAGGAATTATATTAGTTGTGTAATAAGTTTCTTTCTGAATCTCTTCATTCCCATTTCTATCTGCATCAGGACACATATGACCACGCGCAAATCCAGAGTTTGTATAATCATCATGTGATACCTGGTACTCCTCAGGGAGGTCTGGATCCGGAGAAAATCTTGAAGGACGCGGAAAATCTCCAGAATCCGAAGCATCCAGATGCCAGGATACCCATATTGGCATTAACAGATTATACGAATACAGAACTGTATATGCACTATGTTCTATAAGTTTTGTTCCATCGGCCAAAGATGGCTGGGAAGGAAGTCCTAAAAGCACATTATCATCATTATCACCATCCTCACCGGGTTCCACCGGCTCAGATGGAGTATCAGGATCTTCCCAGTCTTCAAAATGATCGAAAAAGAAATCGCAGCTTCCGAAAAGGAAGAGCACCGTAAGCAGAACAATAATCAAAGAAGCACGCGTACGCATACGTATATTATCCGCCATATGGCCAGAAGCGGACAATAGAAAAGATGAAAGAAGGCAGCCCGAAGACTGCCTTCCGTTGTTTATCTCTGATTGACTCAGATTGTCTCGCCGAGAACCTCGCCACATCTCTGATAGAATGCAAGTCTTTCCTTTGCATCCTCAGCAGCTGCTGCGAAGAGCTCATCAGCGTGCTCTGGGTTCGTCTTATAGAGTGAAGCATATCTTGTCTCACCCTTGATGAACTCCTGATAGTCTGCTGTAGCTGGCTTTGTCTCCCAGACGAATCTCTTTCCAGCCTCAAGGCGTGGATCGAAGCGGTAGAGCGGCCAGTAACCTGCCTCAACAGCCTTCTTTGCCTCAACCTGAGAATATCTCATGTTGATACCATGGTTGATACATGGTGCATAGCAGAAGACGATTGAAGGACCATCGTAAGCAACAGCTTCCTGAAGAGCCTTCTGAGCCTGGAGTCTGTTGTATCCAAGAGCGATGGAAGCTACATATGCATGGCCATAGCTCATCATCATGAAGCCCATGTTCTTCTTACCGACTTTCTTACCAGCATTAGCGAACTTGGCAACAGCAGCCATAGGTGTAGACTTGGAAGCCTGTCCACCAGTGTTGGAGTAAACCTCAGTATCCAGAACAAGGATTGTAACGTTCTTGCCGGAAGCTACAACATGGTCAACACCACCGAATCCGATATCATAAGCCCAGCCATCACCACCGATGATGATAACTTCTTTCTCTGAGAAGTAATCCTGAAGCTCGATGATCTTGTCGAGAAGAGCCTGTGACTCTGCATCTGCGGCTTTCTCTGCAGCAAGAGCAGCCTGGACTTCCTTCTGTGCTGTGATGGAAGCTTCTGTGATGTCATCCCAGAGTGAGTAGCACTTCTCGATAGCAGCCTTGAGAGCATCTGAGCATCCCTTAGCCATGAGAGCATCGCACTTCATTCTGAGAAGAGTTCTGTTGGAATCGACAGCAAGGCGCATACCGAGACCATACTCAGCATTATCCTCGAAGAGTGAGTTACCCCAAGCTGGTCCACGTCCGTCAGCTCTCTTTGTATATGGGATTGTCGGGAATGTACCAGAGTAGATTGAAGAACAACCTGTTGCATTAGCAATGACTGCTCTCTCTCCACAGATCTGTGAAAGCATCTTCACATAAGGTGTCTCACCACAACCTGCACATGCACCGGAGAACTCAAAGAGTGGCTGCTTGAACTGCAGACCCTTGACTGTGTTCATGTTAAGGCCGTCAAGGTTGTCATATGTAAGACCTTCGAAGAATGTGCAGTTCTCGACTTCACCATTTGCTCTCTCTTCAGCAATCGGCTTAAGCTCAAGAGCCTTCTCCTTTGCAGGACATGCTTCTACACAAACGCCACATCCCTGGCAATCTTCTGTGTAGACCTGAATCTTGAAGAGAAGATTTCTGTCATTCTTTGTATTGGACTTGATAGCGTGGAATGTTGCTGGTGCCTTCTCCATATCCTCTGGAGTAATCTGCTTTGCGCGGATAGCTGCATGTGGACAGGACTGTACACACTGGTTGCACTGGATACACTTTGTGCTGTCCCAATGTGGTACATAAGCTGCAACGCCTCTCTTCTCAAGCTTAGCTGTACCGGTCGGAAGCTTACCATCGAAAGACATCTGAGAAACAGGAATATCATTGCCTTCGAGGTGCATGATGCGCTCGATGACATTCTTTGTGAAATCATCAGCATCATCTGGAACAAGCTTCTTAGGCTCATAGCTCTTTGTGATAGTTGCAGGAACCTTGACTTCAACAAGTGCTGCACTAGCACCATCTACAGCGGCCCAGTTCTTGTTGACAACTTCTTCACCTTTCTTGAGGAATGTCTTCTTGATGTACTTCTTGATCAGGTCGATAGCCTCTGTCTCAGGAAGGACATTAGCAATCTTGAAGAATGCAGCCTGCATAACAGTGTTGATTCTTGAACCAAGGCCTACGCTTCTTGCAATGTCGAGAGCATCGATGTTGTAGAAGTGAATATGCTTGTTGATGATCTGCTCCTGCATATCCTTTGTAAGATGCTCGAAGACCTCATCTGAAGGAATCTGGCTGTTAAGAAGGAATACACCACCTTCCTTAAGAGCTGAAAGCATATCATAACGACCAATATAAGCCGGGTTGTGGCAAGCTACGAAGTCTGCATGGTCAATCAGCCATGGCATATCAAGCTTACCCTTTCCGAATCTCAGGTGAGAAATCGTGATACCACCAGACTTCTTTGAGTCATATGCAAAGTAAGCCTGTGCGTTCATATCAGTGTTGTCACCGATGATTTTGATAGAGTTCTTGTTAGCACCGACTGTACCATCAGAGCCAAGTCCCCAGAACATACAGGAGACAACGCCTTCTGGTGTAACGTCGATCTTATCGCCAACAGGAATAGAGCGGCCTGTGACATCATCGTTGATACCAACTGTGAAGTCATGCCATGCATCGTCGCGTGTGAGGAAGTCAAAGACTGCCTTTGCATGTGTAGGTGTGAAGTCCTTAGAGGAAAGACCATAGCGGCCTCCGATAACCTTCATACCTGTTCTGCCAGTCTGAGCAAGTGCTGTAACAACATCTTCATAGAGAGGCTCTCCAAGAGCGCCTGGCTCCTTTGTTCTGTCCATAACAGCAATTCTCTTGACAGTTGCAGGAATGCAAGCAACAAGATCCTTTGCAGAGAATGGTCTGTAAAGTCTGACCTTGACAAGACCAACCTTACCACCCTTCTTGTTGATATAGTCAACAACCCACTCGAATGTGTCAGCTGCAGAGCCCATAATGATGATGACATCTGTTGCATCTGGTGCACCAACATAATCAAAGAGGTGATACTGTCTGCCTGTAACAGCAGCAACCTTGTCCATATACTTCTGAACGATTGCAGGAACAGCATCATAATATGGGTTAACAGTCTCTCTTCCCTGGAAGTAGACATCTTCGTTCTGTGCAGCAACCTTTGTCATCGGGTGCTCAGGGCGCTGTGCACGTGAGCGGAAACGCTCGATGTACTTCTCATCTACGAGGCTGCGGATATCATCATAAGAGATTTCCTCAACCTTCTGGATTTCATGGGAAGTTCTGAATCCATCGAAGAATGCAAGGAAAGGAACCTGTGACTCAAGTGTTGCAAGATGAGCAACAAGTGCCATATCCATTGTTTCCTGGATGGAAGAAGCACAAGTCATTGCAAAGCCAGTATTGCGGCAAGCCATGACATCGGAGTGATCGCCGAAAATTGAAAGGGACTGAGCAGCCAGCGATCTAGCTGATACATGGAAGACTGTCGGGATCATCTCACCAGCAATCTTGTACATGTTAGGAATCATCAGGAGAAGACCCTGTGATGCCGTGAATGTGGTTGTCAGAGCACCTGCGGCAAGAGCACCATGCACTGCACCAGCGGCACCAGCCTCAGACTGCATCTCCATGATGTCTACTTTCTTGCCCCAGAGATTCTCGCGGCCCGTAGAAGACCACTGCTCTGCATACTCGCCCATTGGAGAGGACGGAGTAATCGGGTAAATAGCGGCTACATCACTGAAGGCGTAAGCTATATGCGCCGCAGCGGTGTTTCCATCAATGGTAACCATTTTCTTGTCTGCCATTTCACACTCCTAAAATATTTCATGTGGCAATGCCACAGCCATAACCGAAAAAATTAAGAGGGCATCAGCCAATTACATAGAATATCGTAAGTCCGGTAGGAATACAACAAGAGAGAATGTGCTAACTGTGAAAAATTAAGGTGGAAAAGAAGGAGAAAGAGCGGCCCCAGGAGGATTTCACCTCTTAAATACCGGAAAGAGAAGTGAACGGGCTTAACCCAACCGCTCAATATCCTTTTGAATGACTTGGTTAGCTATGGCTAACTATAAGATAACATAGCACATTCCACTTGTCAACAAGGTTGCAGATAATATGATTTCCGAAAATATCATGCAGATGCTATATTATCCCCATGCCATTCTTCCTGCAGGGTCTTACAATGGGGCTCGCATATGTTGCGCCGATAGGACTTCAGAATATATTCGTAATCAACTCAGCTTTATCTTCAGGATTCCCGAAATCGCTGATTACAGCCGTCATCGTGACATTCTTCGATATCACACTAGCCCTCGCCTGCTTCTTTGGAATCGGCATCATAATGCAAAACAGTTTCTGGCTGAAAGAAGCTATTCTTCTAGGAGGAAGCATCATTGTAATGATCATCGGGGTAAAACTTGTTGCAACAAAGCCCGCAAAGCCAGATGAAAAGAAAACAGAGAATTCGATAAAAGCAACAATCTACTCCGCCTGTGTAGTGACATGGTGCAATCCTCAGGCAATCATCGATGGCACAATGATGCTAGGAGCATTCCATGCTTCCCTTCCTGACGAAGGAGTCATTCCATTTATCACGGGAACGATGAGCGCTTCCTTTCTATGGTTCACAGCACTGACAATGATTATCTCAGCCTTTCGCAGACATCTTTCAGAAAAAGTATTGTACTTTGTGAATATCATATGCGGAATTATCATCACAGCATATGGCCTAAAACTCTTTGTTGCTTTCATTGCTTCCATCGGCGCTTTCTGATACACGAACAATAATTAAGCCGCCCCGAAGAGCGGCCACAAGAACGACTGGCTGGAAATCAGCCGATGTTGAAGAGTGCGACAAGAGAGAATCTTGTTGACTCCCACATCGGAGTGAAGATCCCACCGATGTCCCCATCACCAAAACCTGCAGAACCAGGAAGGACTGCATTGGCACCAATGCTGAGGAACGCAAGATTGAATGTCACACCGAGTCTGTAAACAAGCTTTGAATGCTGGAATGCATCCGCTGCATTCTCAAGCGGAAGGCCATTCATCGTCCAATCCTTGCTCTCTCCGCCTGCATACTGGAAATCGAACTGAGTACCAGCACCGACTGCGATGTCAACAATATTTCCGAGAGGAATGTTGATGTTCAGTGTCGGAATTGCTGCGATACTGAAACTACCCTGGGAACCAAAGCCGAGTGTTGCAGGAATATCAATGCTGAAATATTTGAACGGTGTAAGACGGACATCAGCTCCGAATGAGAAGTTATTGATTCCCCACGACTCTTTGTCATCATCAATTTCAACAACGGTCTTATTGTAAGATGCAAGAGGTCCTATCTGAAAAAATGGTGCAGCTGAAAGTGCTGTTGATACAAGCACCAGCACAAGAAGCACTGCAATTGCCTTTCTTCTCATATTTTCTCCTTAACACAGAAATCTGACCAATTTCGTGTATTCCTGTTGCCATTATTGCATGTACTCTGCTCCTTTGCTAGAGATATTCGGTTTCCTTGACATAAACTTCCCCCTGAAGGATACTTTTCCCGACAACAGTTACAGGGGGATTCATCCACCCTCCCCTAGGAGGCGACCACAATGAGAAAAACACTCGTCATTGCTCTATCATTGCTTGCTGTTTTCATGCTTGCCAGCTGTGCTTCTACTGAAAAAACTGAAACAAACAGCAGCATTACACTGTCAGAGATGCCTGAATGGGTCACATCACAGGCCTCGCTCCAGACCGAGGATAAGCATTATGTTGTCGGATATGGCCATATGTCCACATTCCGCAACTCTCTGATGCAGGCACAGGCAGATGGAAGAAACCAGCTTGCCATCTGGGTGAATATCGGTATTGATAACATCATCACATCCTATTCCAATGATGCAGGTGTATCAGAGTCTTCCAACCGTCAGGCAATGGATGCTTTCGAGACAATCTCAAAGCAGAGGGCACAGGCAATGCTGTCCGGAATCACTCAGGAAGATATGTGGCAGGATCCAGAGGGCGGAGTCTATGTGCTCTTAAGCCTCACATCCGATGGAATAATCACATCTCTTGAAGAAGTCAACGAAGAGGCATTCGAGAAGAATGAAGCTGCAGAAGAGGCCAACAGCATGATGCATGAAGCTCTTCAGAGATACTTCGGTTCACCTTCGATTACAGACTGAAACAGAATAGTATTGCAGGCATAGCTTCGGTTATGCTTGTTTTTTCTCTAAAACTGCAGGGGAAATCATGCACTGTGCAAGAATTGTTTCCATCATAACGCTGCTGACACTGCTTTCATTTCCGGTTTTCTCAGATGATATCAAGGAAACAGGGCATGGCAGGAGTGAAGCAGAAGCCATTGCTGCTGCTGACTCGCTTCTTGCTCAGCGCATAGCAACAAACACAGCATCTGAACAGCACACGATAATCTCAGATGATGGAGAGACAGCCATCTCATACTTCAGTCTCAACGCCGTGACAACATATGACACGGATTTTCTTGGAGCAATACTTACGACAAAAGAAGAGGAAGACGGAAGCTGGAGTGCGACAAAGACAATACCTGAATCATCTCTGCCTTTGTATGAAAGCAAAGTACAGGAAAGTGCATCCATCATCAACGGAATCTGGAATGATATAGAAAGAGATGGAACAATCGACCGTGAAAGCTACACACGTCTTTCTGCACAGCTTTCCGTCTACGAAGTGAACAGCATCATCATGCGCATGCTCAATCCAAACGCAGATATCCCCTCCGTTCCCACAAACTCAACAGATGTCGAAGCTCTCTACCAGAGCTCACTTGAAAAGGAAAGCAACCTGAGAGCTACTACAGTCAGAGAGCTTCAGCTGCAGAGCGAGATGGGAATCATCACAGCAGAAAGCCAGAGAGAACTCAATAAAGCTATCTCCGATCTGGCAGAGAGCAGAAGAGAACAGAACGCCCTGAGACAGCAGCAGGAGATGGAATCAATGAGGGAGCGAGAAAGCTTCAACGCCGCCCAAAGAGCAATGATTGAAGCCTTCTCTCAGAACATCCAGGATTTCCCGGACAGCAATGATGATTCAGCTTCCTCGATGATTACGGAAATAGAGGCTCTGAGAGGCATCTACAATACCACGAAGAATCAGATCCAGATGGAAATGGATGAATATGAGACGAACTTTGCGAAAGAGGCAGCAAGGGAGAAGGAAAGGATATATTCGCAGCCTTATTTCCAGTTCGAGCTTGACAGCGGCGGGACCCCACTCCCATATGCAAAAGAAGAGAGGGAGGCGGAACTCAGAGAATCCATCGGTAAAATAAGATTGGAATACGAGAATCTTGCGACAAAGGCTTATGCAGATGCCATCAAGCCATTCGAGGAGATAGCACAAAGAGCCGCAAATGCCATCGAGGATCTCAATGATGCAAAGTTCACTATCTCCACTCCATCCTCTGCTATCAGCACATCTGTCGATTACTTCAATCTGCAAGATCTCACCTGGCATGGAAAAGCAGAAATCACTATCGGCAACCAGACTGTACCATTTGAATTCATCATTCCCTTCTCATCCTGGACAGGAAGGGATATAGGAAAAAATGAATCCTATTATGATTACCGTATGGAAATCCAGGACTGGTCGACAATACTGGCAACCTATCCATTCTCCTATTCAATCACAATCAATTACACAATCCATACATATGCAGATACTTCCACATATAATGTGGAATTCTCAGATTACATCATCACAAGAACAGATACAGGAAAGAAAATCTATCATGCCTCTACTTCCCAGAACGAGGTGCTTGATTACAATACCCCCGTGGACTTCAGTGATATTCCTGTGGGTTCTTCTCTCATAAATGAAGACAATGCATCCTATCCTAATGCTCTGGTAAGAAGGATAGCAAATAAGACCGAGAAGCTGACATACAGCTACGAAAGAGAGCAGAGACAGAGAGAAATATCTGAAGCTGAAGCAAAGGAAAGAACAAAAAAGGAGAGGCAGAATTTCAAGCCATGCAGTTCGGCAATAGTCAGCGCAGGTTTCAGGTATCTCACAAATTCAGCTCTGACAGAGCAAAAAATCGCACTGAATGCAAAAGTGCTTCTGGGCTATGATCTGCTTGGCCTCTATCCTTCCATCAGCATGCTGATGACATTCCCTTCCTCTGATTTCTTTGGCAAAGAAGAAGTTACCGGAGATCTTTCAATCACATTCGGTCTGGAAAAATACTTCGCAATTGCCAAAAGGGATGCAATAAAGCTTGCCGTTGGACTGGGATTCTCTGCGGAAGAAACGGAAACATCCAAGTCGGAACTGCATTTTTCCGGCACGGCAGATATCGGTTACTTCCATTCATTCGGGCTGGTCACATTTGAATTGGGAGCAAACATTACCTATATTGAAAATGTGTTTCTTTTCGGTGGATATGCAGGACTTGGTTTATCCATCTAGTCTGTATCGAACCGCTCTGCAAGTGCTGCCGCAAGAACATCACTATCGATTGCTCCAAGAATCTCTGTACATTGCTCTATGATATCTTCAGCTATTGCTGTCCCCTCTTCCGCAACTGCGCTTGTATCCTTGCCATCCATCTGGGAGAGGGCAAGAAGAAGCGCTGAGAGATTGTTCTCCGTCTCAGCCTTCCTTGCTTCCACCTGTGCCAGGTAATCATTTGCGGCAAGGGAATAGAGATCATCGAGATTACTGAGGCGGAAGGAAACAAGAGACCAGACTGTACCATCTGGAGCTGTCCAGTTCTGCTCTACCCTCACATTCCTCATCGTTATGTTCACAGTCTCCATCGTGATTCTCTCATATGCCTCAGCAACAGAACCGGATGAATCTGCGGTATATGAAGTCTGAGCTTCCTGTATAGTTGTCTGTATTTTTCTGGCAAGATCTGCTCTGGCAGAAGACTCGGCAGCATTCTCTGAATTGACTGGATTGGTAAGCTTTGCTCTTCCGACTCCATAGAGATACTTATTGCTCTCCGGAATCTCAGTGGTCCATATCGGAGAACCATCTGTATTGACAGCATCTATATCGGTACCAGTTTCACAGCCAGAGAGAACAAACAGCAGAAGAACAATGGAAATAAGAAGATTTCTCATAGGAGCCCCTCTCTCAATCCTAACACATCTGAAAGAAAGCGGACAGCCATGAAACTGCCCGCCAAACCAAGGAGGAATGAAGAAACATCAGAAGCCCTGATCACACATCGCATCAGCGACTTTCGTGAATCCTGCAATATTGGCACCTTTGACATAATCGACAAAGCCATCCGATTCTTTTCCATGCTTCACGCACTCTGTATGAATAGAGGCCATGATACTCTTCAGCTTCTCATCAACTTCTTCTGCTGGCCAGAAATAATGCATGGCATTCTGGCTCATTTCAAGACCTGATACCGCAACACCGCCAGCATTGGCAGCTTTGCCAGGAGCGAATAGAATGCGGTTCTTCCTGAAGAGATCGATTGCCTCGGCAGTACATCCCATATTGGATGTCTCAATGACATATTTCACACCATTAGCAATCAGAGCAGTTGCATCAGATGCATTCAGTTCATTCTGGATTGCACAGGGGAATGCCAGATCCACAGGGACTTCCCAAGGCTTCTTCCCTGGAACAAATTCAGCTTTGAAACGGCTTGCATAAGGCTTGACGACATCATTGTTGCTCGCCCTGAGCTGAAGCATGCAGGCCCATTTCTCAGGAGTGCTTATTCCCTCTTCATCATAGATATATCCATCAGGTCCAGAGATTGTTACAACCTTTGCACCCAGCTGAGTCGCCTTGACAACAGCTCCCCATGCCACATTGCCAAAACCGGAGACAGCTACACGCTTGCCCTTCATCTCTTCTCCGTGTTCATGAAGCATGTTCTCTGCAAAATACATCGTGCCATAACCAGTGGCTTCAGGACGGACTCTTGAACCACCCCAGCCAAAACCTTTTCCAGTAAGGACACCGGTATTCTCTGTCTTTATTCTCTTATATTGGCCATAGAGATAACCGATTTCCCTTCCTCCGACACCAATATCGCCAGCGGGAACATCTGTATCCGGGCCTATGTATTTATAAAGTTCTGTCATGAATGAACGGCAGAATCTGAGGATTTCCGCATCTGATTTGCCTTTGGGCGAGAAATCAGAACCACCTTTGCCACCGCCCATAGGAAGAGTCGTCAAAGCATTTTTGAAAGTCTGCTCGAAAGCAAGGAATTTCATCGTGCCTTCTGTGACAGAAGAATGGAACCGCAATCCTCCCTTATAAGGACCAAGGGCATTATTGAACTGCACACGGTATCCTCTGTTAACCCTTATGTTCCCATCATCATCCTCCCATTCAACTTTGAATGAGATAACCCTGTCTGGTTCAGTAATACGTTCAAGAATCCTGTTCTGAATGTACCTTGGATTTTCATTGACTACATCAATGACGGACTCTGTGACTTCGCGCACAGCCTGTATGAACTCCGGCTGGTCCGGGTTTCTCTGTTCGATGCCACTCATGAAATCATCTAGCCTGTACACCTTTGCCTCCGATTTCAGATTAAATCCGAGCACGTTATCCGTCAACAGAAAGATACATCAGAATTTTGCTCATTTTCTGATGTATCCATAAATTTAATTTTAATAATATGAATATCTGCTCACTTACCCAGATACGCTTTCTTTACAGCTTCATCCTTGATAAGCTCGTTGCCAGGACCGGAAAGCGTTATTCTTCCTGTCTCCATGACATAAGCCATATCTGCGACCTGAAGAGCCATATTCGCGTTCTGTTCTACCAGAAGGATCGTAACTCCCTCTTCCTTGATGCGGCGGATGATTGAGAAGATATCACGAACAATAAGAGGTGCAAGACCAAGGGAAGGTTCATCCATCATCATAAGCTTTGGCCTCGACATCAGGGCTCGGCCGACTGCAAGCATCTGCTGTTCACCTCCTGAAAGGGTTCCGCCATACTGCCAGCTTCTTTCCCTCAGTCTCGGAAAAAGCGAAAAGACCATCTCCAGATCATCCTCAATACTGTCTGAACGGAGATATGCACCGATTCTCAGGTTCTCCATGACAGTCAGGTCCGGGAAGATCTTCCTTCCTTCAGGAACGAGCGTTATTCCTTTTCCGACAATATACGAGGGATCCTTTCCGGTAATATTCTCCCCCATGAAGCTGATTGAGCCGGTACGCGGTTTCACAAGCCCTGCAATCGTTCTCAGCGTTGTTGATTTTCCAGCCCCATTTGCGCCGATGAGAGTGACAATAGTCCCCTCTTCTACTGTAAAAGAGATATCTCTGACAGCCTCAATGCCGCCATAATTCACTGAAAGTCCTTTAATCTCAAACATCCTCAGCCACTCCCAGATAAGCGTCTATTACCCGCTGATCATTCTGGATTTCCTCAGGTGTTCCCTCTGCAATGAGAGAACCGAAATCCAGAACATAGATTCTGTCAGAAATCCTCATGACAAGATCCATATGATGCTCAATCATCAATACAGTCAGCTTATACTTCTCCTTGATTTCTCTGATGAACTGTGCCAGTTCCTGTGTCTCCTGAGGATTCATACCTGCAGCAGGTTCATCAAGAAGAAGCAGCGATGGCCGTGTTGCCAATGCTCTTGCAATCTCCAGTCTTCGCTGCAAGCCATACGGAAGGCTTGTTGCTCTGTCATCACGATGCGCAAGAAGCCCTTGTTCCGCTAACAGCTTTTCTGTATCTTCCGCCATCTTTCTCTCTTCCTTCCAGCTCAATCGGAAGACAGAGGAGAAGACGTTGGCCTTTGCACGGACATGCATAGCAGTCAGGACATTCTCGAACACTGTCATGCTCTTGAACAGCCTGATATTCTGGAATGTTCTGGCAATACCCATCTTCGTAATCTCATCAGGAGTCGGACTGAGAACGCGCTCCTCTGCATAATCATTGGCACAGAGCCCGGCATAGTTACGCTTCATCTTGCCTGATGGATGATTCACAATAACAGGCTTGCCTTTATAAAGGATCCTGCCATTTGTCGGTTCATAGACACCGGTTATACAATTGAAGGCAGTTGTCTTACCAGCGCCATTAGGACCGATAAGTGCCACTATCTCCCCTTCCCCCACATGCATGGAAAGATTATTGACAGCGACAACACCACCGAACTGCATCGTCACATTCTCAAGCTGCAGTATATCGTTCATGCCGCCGCCCCCTTCTTTTTCTTCTTTCCGAAGCCTTTTATCCAGCTGATGAATCTTGCATATGAAAGCTCTTTATCACCCATGATTCCTCTCGAGAAGAAGAGAACGATAATCATGATGATTACAGAAAAGACAAGCTTTCTGAAACCTGAGCGGAAGAGATCCGGGGCAGCGATTCCAAGGAACTTTCCCATATCAAGGCCGCGGAGCCACCACTCTGAAAGCGCAATATACAGAAACGAAGCTATACATGAGCCGGAGATTGAACCAATACCGCCGATTACGACAATGAGAAGAATCTCGTAAGTCATCATTGATTCGAACTGCTGTGCCTGAACCGTATACTGGAAAGCTGCCAGCAAAGCACCTGACACGCCTGCGAAGAATGAAGATATGACAAATGCAAGTTCCTTATGTCTGAAGAGATTTATGCCCATAGCTTCCGCTGCAGTCTCATCATCCCTGATAGCTTTGAAAGCTCTTCCATAAGAAGAGTTGATCAGAAGGACTATCAGAAGGATTGAAATACCTGCAACGATGAATACGAAAAGCGTCGGCGGGAACGGAATATCGGTAAAGGGCAGTGTAATCCTTGAAAGATCCTTGTATTCACGAAGCAGGTTTGCACCATTTGTGACAGGACCAAGAACATCCCACTGGAAGATTGCCCTTATAATCTCCGCAAATCCCAGTGTCGCAATTGCCAGATAATCAGATTTCAGCCTCAGGACAGGAAGACCGATGAGGAAGGCAAAGAGCGCAGCGACAAGACCTGCTGCAATCAGACCTGCAAGAGCTCCCGTATCAAACCCGATAATACAGTCGTAGTAACGATAGACTCTGTCCGAGGCTTTCACATCAGCAGGAATTGTAAATATGGCATATGTATATGCACCAAGCAGCATGAATCCCGCCTGCCCCAGTGAGAACAAGCCAGTAAAGCCATTAAGCAGGTTCATAGAGACAGCTACCAGCGAATAGATGGCACCTTTTCTCAGGACTGTAAAGAGAATACTCGTCGGACGGAGCGTCATCTCCAGGATGATCACAGCAAGATAGACAGCCGCAATAGCGACGAAAAGTCTTATCAGATGGTTTCTTTTTTCTCTGTTCATGCTTCCTCCTCAGACTTTGTCTACCGATTTCTCACCGAAAAGCCCTGTTGGCTTGACGACAAGAACGACTATCAGGAATGCAAAGGTGAAGGCATCCGAGAATGTTGTCCAGCCAGAACCGGGGATACCGAAAATAGAAGCTCCACCTTTGATGATGTTCTCACAGATACCGATAATGAATGCTCCGATGACTGCTCCCGGTATTGAACCGATACCTCCGAAAACAGCAGCGACGAACGCTTTAAGACCTGGCATAGCACCGCTGGAAGGTGTTACGGAAGCATAATTCGTAAAATAAAGGAAGGAAGCAACAGCTGCAAGAAGGGAACCGATCATGAATGTTATCGAGATGACCCTGTTGATTTTAATTCCCATCAGCTGGCTGGTCTCGAAGTCTCTGGAGACTGCCCTCATTGCCATCCCTATCTTCGTGTGCTTGATCAGAAGAGAAAGAAGAACAACAAGAATCACCGTCAGGAACGGAGTGACAATCGTTACGACTCTAGTAGTTGCCCCCCAGATAGTGACAGAAGAAGAGAGAAATGGAATCTCCGGATAAACTTTAGCCAGTCCGCCTGTAAAATACAGAGCTGCATTCTGCAGAAGATAGGAGACACCGATGGCACTTATCATTACAGACATTCTCGGTGCACTCCTCAGAGGTCTGTAAGCTACTCTCTCTATGATAAAACCAAGTACTACTGTAAGAACAAGTACAAGCGGTACTGAAATCACAAACGGAAGGGAGGCGGAAAGATAGACCATCATAAGGCCTGCACACATGAATACATCCCCATGTGCGAAGTTTATCAGTCTCAATATACCATAGACCATCGTATAACCGATGGCTATCAGAGCATACTGGCCCCCTACTGATATGCCTGAAAGGAAATAAGACAGATTATGGTGAAAGAATTCAACCATAGCTCCTCCTGAAAAGAAGATTGCGGCAAGTTTCCCTGCCGCGTGAAAAACAAGAATAGATCAGTCTACGACTACGGCAGGAAGTGCGTCCCATCCTCCTGTCTCTGTGTTGGCATGCTTTACGTAAACTGTATTGCGGATAGCATCGCCATTGACATCATCAAGAGCGATATGGCCTGTCACTCCATCGATTTCAGTTGTCCAGAGTGCTTCCATGACATCAGCCGGATCCTTGCTGCCGGCATTCTGCAGAGCCTGAAGAGCAAAGTAATATGCGTCATAGCCCATGGCTGTAACAGCACTGATCGTATCATCACCACCATTGTTGGCAAGACGTGTGGAATCAGCATTGACCCATTCCTTGAATGCGGCATCGAACTCAGGATCAGCTCCCTCTGGATAGAAAGTCGTCACTGTGATATCAACATTCTTGCCCTTAGCAGCCTGAAGAATAACGTTGGAATCCCATGTATCGCCTGCAAGTATAGGCATACCAAGTCCCTGGCTGTCTGCCTGGTTGATGATAAGCTGGGCAGCCTCTGTGGAAACAGGAGAGAAGAATACTTCACAGCCGCTGTTCTTAGCATTGGCAATATAGGAAGTGAAATCGCTGTTTCCCTCAGGGAATGTCTCTGAAACAACTTCTCCGCCAAGTGACTTAAAGCGTTCGATGAAGTAATTCACAAGTCCGCCTGAGTAATCATCGCCAAGCTTTGCAAGGCAGTATACCTTTCTTGCTCCGAGAGTGTCATAAGCGTAATTTGCCAGAACAGTACCCTGGAATGGATCGAGATAGCAGATGCGGAAATAATGAGTATTGCCTTCCGTAACCTGAGGGTTTGTACAAGTAATACCGATAGCAGGAACACCCGCGATGCGGAATGTATCACTGCCTGCAATCGAGACACCGGAACCATAAGAACCAAGGACAACAGAACAATCTGCATTGACAAGCGTTGCAGCCGCGGTAGCAGCTCTGTCATTGGAGCTTTCGTTATCAGCCATGACAAGCTCTACTGTGTATTCTGTATCTCCGATTGTAACTGTCGGTGTAAGGTAATTTGCATACTGGATACCAAGCGTTTCCTGCTTTCCACCAGCTCCGTTATCGCCAGATGCAGGTTCGAAAACTCCAATCTTAACGACTGTCGAGTCTTCTTCTCCAGCTCCACCAGCAAAGAGCATAAAGCTGGACATGAGAGCCACAAGGAATACCAAAAATCCTTTCTTCATCTTCCCCTCCCTTGGATAATTTCTTATCCATTAGCGTGATGCGGCTGATAAACAACCCTTTGTTGGGTAGATAATACATGCATCAAGCCTCTTAGTGAATAATAAAATGTATGAATATACGTATTTTTTGCAATTTTTTGAATATTGTACAATAAACACTATAAGCTTCTTTGTGTTATACTCGCAATATGACCACTGCTGATAAAATAATATTCAGGGCTTCTCTGCTGATTCTCGCCCTTTGTTTAATAGTTCTTATCGTCTCAATACTTGCAAAGCCTTTTTCTGACGGCTACCTGAGAGGATGGGGGATTGCAGCTATTATTGCCCTTATTCCAACACTGTATGGCACATTCCGCCTTCTGCAGGATAGAAGGAAGAAAAACTGATGTATCTTCTCGACCAGACATGGCTTCCATTTGCAAACCTGATGCTCCGTCATGTCTATTCTGTCCTCCTTATCTGCTCTGATTACGACAGATTCATGATTGAAGAGGATGGACGTGTAGAAGAAGAACTCTACAAAGAATACACCCAGCTCGGACTTTCCAGTCCACCGAAGATCTCCCATGCTTCAAGTGAGGAAAGCGCTCTGAGAATGATAGACTCCCAGCCTTTCGATTTAGTCATATCCATGCTCGATCTCGGAAGCGACAGAGTCGAAGGACTGGCCAAGGCAATAAAAATCAGGAAGCCTTACATGCCTGTCATCGCACTATCCCCTTCACCCGACCACAGGAAAGCCAGAGAACTGAGAGGTGAAAACTGTCCTTACATCGATTATCTCTTCTATTGGCAAGGCAACACGTCGCTATTTCTTGCCATGGTCAAGCTCATCGAAGACAGGATGAACGTAAAGCACGACACTGACGAGGCTGATGTCCAGGTAATAATCCTTGTCGAGGATTCTGTCCGCTTCATTTCCCAGTACCTTCCTGAGATGTACATGTGCCTCATAAGACAGAACAGGCTCTCAATCCTTGAAGCCCTCAATGAATGGGGAAAAACACTGAGGATGAGAGGAAGACCCAAAATCCTTCTTGCCACAGATTACAATGAAGCGTGGGAATTATACACTGAGTACAGATCAAATATCCTAGGTGTCATTACAGACATCAATTTCCCTTCTGATGATGGCAACGAAGGTTCCGGATTACGGCTTGCAAAAGCTGTCATGGAAGACAATCCGGAAGTTCCTGTACTGATCCAGAGCACAGAGATGAAGAACAAAGCCGATGCCTTGCAGCTGGGAGCGGCTTTTCTATGGAAGCTTTCTCCTACACTTCTCGATGATTTAGGAAAATACTTTCTCAAATACTATAATTTCGGCCCGTTCATCTTCATCGACCCCGCTACAGGCAAGGAAATAACAAGAGCCAATACCATGAAAGAAGTGCAGGAAGCTCTCAGGGATCTTCCTCTAGACTCCTTCCGGTATCATTCAAAACGGAATGATTTCTCACGCTGGCTGAGAGCCCAGTCTCTGTACATGCTCGCAAAACGCATCAAGAACATCAATCTGGACACAGGAATGAGTGACAGAGAAGTAAGGGATATTCTATATACGACAATCAAGGAGTACAGAAGCGAACGTACACGTGGAGTCATCGCAGAGTTTTCCCCATCTTCATATGATGAGACAGTTTTCTTCGCCAGAATCGGAAAAGGATCACTGGGAGGAAAAGGCAGAGGCCTTGCATTCATCGCAATGGAGATGAAGGCAAACAAGATAATGGCAAAGTATCCATCGATTTACCTCTCCATACCACGGACTATAGTCATCACGACAGAGCTCTTCGATGCTTTCATGGAAGAAAATGGCTTCTCCTGTCAGGATTTTCAGGATATGGATGACAATGCAATTCTTCGCATATTCCTCTCCGGAAGAATGCCTGAAAGCCTTATTGCAGACATGAAAACCATACTGAAAATCATCAAGAAGCCACTATCCATCCGTTCATCTTCCCTTCTTGAGGATTCGCACTTCCAGCCGTTTGCCGGAGTTTATCAGACATCAATGATCTCCAACTGCGGCAGTGATGATGAGAGGCTGGATGATCTGATACGTTCCGTGAAGACAGTCTGGGCATCCACTTACTTCAGTACAGCAAGGGAATATCTCAAAAGCACGTTACACTCTCCTGAAGAAGAGAAGATGGCTGTGATAATCCAGCAGGTCACAGGTTCAAGACATGGAGATTACTGGTATCCGAACATTGCAGGAGTCGCCAGATCGCTGAACTACTACCCCGTTCCTGGCCAGAAATCAGAAGATGGAGTCGGCATGCTCTCTTTCGGACTGGGAAAGACTATCGTGGATGAAGGAACCGCTCTGCGCTTCTGTCCCGCAAAACCCAGAATGCCATCTGACTCCCTCTCCGGCGAATCATCGGTACAAGACAGCTTCTATGCACTATCCCTGTCCGGACATTTCGATCCAGAAAAGAATACGGATAACCTTATCCAGCTGCCAATCGATGAGGAAACAAGAAAATTCCCGGCGGCTTTCAAGGGTATCGCCAGTACACTTGATCCAGCAACAGGCCTTCTTTCAGAATCTACCAGAGCAGAAGGCATCAAGATGCTTACATTCAACGGTGTGCTCAAATATGAGACAATACCACTTGCAAAAGCCATCGACGAGATGCTCAAGCTTGGCACTGCCAGTATGGCAGAACCAGTGGAGATTGAATTCGCGATCAATACAGAGCATGAGAACAGACCTGATTTCTCCATTCTCCAGATAAGGCCGATTTCAGGTACAACAGGATACACAGACGTTCCCATATCGCAAAGTGATATAGACTCCTCTCTCATCTATGCTGAGAAAGTAATGGGAAATGGCATCGTGGATGATGTCAGGGAAATCATCACAATCAAGCCAGAAGCTTTTGACAGAAGCCGGATGGTTGATATGGCGAGAGAACTGGAGATGCTGAATAAAGAAGCAGAAGGGCCATATGTGCTTATAGCAGCTGGCCGCTTAGGCTCATCTGACAGATGGCTTGGCATCCCATGTACCTGGTCCCAGATCTCAAAAGCCCATGTCATTGTCGAAACAGGACTCAAGGAACTGCAGGTGGAACCAAGCCAGGGCACACATTTCTTCCAGAACATGACATCACTTGGCTGTATCTATCTCACGATAAATCCCATGTACAATGATGGCCTCTTCCGTTTTGAGGAAATCCAAAAGCTTCCGATAGTAAAAGAAACAGAGCATTTCATTGCAATCAGGACTGAAAAACCACTGACAATCAAAGCCAGCGGCCTGGACGGAAGAGCTGTCATAAAGGTCTAAAACCCTGCAAAGTTTTTCCGCTGGATACAGAAATAGGTAACATTTCTCCGCACACCCACCAGAGCCGTACTTGGAAAAAAAGCTGAAAACCAGTCTCGGAGAGGATCTGAAAAAGACGAGTGAGAAAGGTCCTGATCCACTATTGTCCAGAACGCGTTGCAGCAAACAGACAGAGACCAATTGGTATCACAAATGAATCCAAGCAACTAACACAACAAGGGCTTTATACAATGTCGTTTAGTTAAGGATTCTTGATGGTTCCGAGACCACGGCATTCCGAGAATCCTGTTAAGTTAAGAACCGGCTGGAAACGGGGTTGAACCTCCCAGCCAGACAGAAAGACCACAGTCTCCTCAGAAATGGGGACTGTGACCTTTTTCATGTGAGATGGATGACTTACAAACGGAATTGCAGACTCAATGATTCTCTACGGGACACTGTATACGGACCGGCCAATAATCGACAATCTCACAGCTTCAAAATTCCCGTTCCTTCTCATCGAGAATAATTTTGAAGGTACAAAAGTCAATCAGATCCTGATAAACAACTATGACGGAGCCCGCAACGCTATTCAGTATCTGGTAAGCAAAGGCCACAGAAGAATATTCCTGTTCATGGGAAATCCGAACAAGAAAGTAAATATTGAAAGACTGAACGGCTATCAGGCAGGCATGGAAGAAGCTGGTCTTTCAGTAACACCGGAGAACATAATCAATATCTTCGGGGACAGCAATCAAGCCTACACAATGGCACAAGCCTTGATGGATATGCCGGAAGACAAACGTCCTACCGCCATATTCATAACAAGCGATAAGATCGCAATCAAAGTGATATCAGGCATAATGGACAAAGGCTTCAGTGTCCCTGACGACATTTCCGTAATGAGCTTCGACAGTCAGAACCATTTCGAAGAAGAATACAAAGGCCCTCTGCTCACAGGCATCAAGCAGCCGCTTTATGAAGTCGGATACGAAAGCCTTGTAGCTATATCCGACATAATGGACGGAAAAGTAAAGCCTCCATATTCTAAAACATATGAGACATCAATCCAGATCGGAGAAACAGTAAAGGACCTAACCCTCTGATTTGCTAGCAAAGTAATCCCATAATGCTGAACGGGGAGGCTCTGCTGTTATCTTCACCTTTTCCTTCTTTATCGGATGGATGAAGGATACTTCTCTGGCATGAAGGCAGATACCTCCGTCCGGATTTGAACGGGCAGCTCCATATTTCAGATCTCCCTTGATATGTATTCCAAGAGCAGCGAGCTGAGCCCTGATCTGATGGTGCCGTCCTGTATGCAGATCGATCTCCAGCAGATGATAATTATCAGAGGAGGCTAAAAGCCGATAGGAAAGCTTTGCAATCTTTGCGCCATTCCTCTCCTTTGAAGAGGCAATACTCTTATTCGTTGCAGCATTCCTGGTGATGTAATGAATTAGCTCTCCTTCCTTTTTCTCCGGGGCTTTGTCGACAATAGCCCAGTAAGTTTTCCTCACATCGGAAGTACGGAAGAGCGCAGTCATCCTGGAGAGAGCCTTGTCAGTCTTGCAATAAACGACAATACCCGACGTCGGTCTGTCCAGACGATGCGGGATTCCCAGAAAAACATTGCCAGGTTTATTGTATTTCTCTTTCAGATACGCTTTGACATCATCAGCAAGTGTCCTGTCACCCGTATCATCACCTTGCACAAGCTCACCGGGAAGTTTGTTGATTACTATCAGATGATTATCCTCATAAAGAACTCTATCAGCTATATCACTCATCAAGCCCATCCAGAAGTGAAGGTTCCTTCTCCTCCGAAGTAGAGGTATCCTTCGTCTGTCTTATCGAAAGAGACTGCAGCTCCTTTCCCGTCAGTTTCTGCCCTGCCGCATTAGGAGATTTATAAATCGGGAAGTCAGCAAAACGTGCTGTATCTTCCATGATCTTATAGCCATAGCCAGGCTTGAACTTCATCGAGATGATGGCAGATGGCCAGAGAGACATCTTCTTTACCTTTGCCTTCTCTCCTGAGACTACAGAGTACATCTTATCAGTAGTGAAAGCGGAGATATGGAAACGCTTGATCTGATAGACATTCTTATCACGGATCCTGTCACGGTAAATGACAGTGAACGTTTCCTTGGAGATGATTTCCTTATCCCCGTAATTGATATAGAAAATACCCTCTGTTCCGATAAAGACCTTATCCTGGACATTGACAACGCGATATTCGCCATTGTTTTTCATATAGAAGACTTTGTCATATGGGCTGACTTTCAAAAGCGATTCACCTGTCTTGATATTCGTTCCAAGATAACCTGTCTCCTGATCATAGCGGATATCCATATTGCGGACGGCAACCTGACGGACATTGAGTGTCTCGAAGGAGGAAATCTCTGTCTTTCGTTTGAATGTATCCTTATCGAGCATCTCCTCCAGCTCTGTCAGATATCCCTCGGCATATTCAATGATATGTGCAAGGTTATAATCAATCTTCTCTATCTCTCCCTGGATTTCCGTTATTTCAGCTTTATTCTTCTCGATATCAAAGAGAGAGATACGCCTGATAGGAATCTTCAGAAGCCTCTCGATATCATCATCGCTGAGCGGTTCTCCACCGAGCTCGGCTTCAAAAGGAACAAAGCCCTCAACGATGGTGTTCTTTACAGCTTCTGCAGTCTTTTCCGTCTCGATCCTTTTGTAGATCCTCTCTTCGATGAAAATACGCTCCAGCGTCCTTGCCCTGAGTTTTTCAAGAAGATGCTTCTTTTCATTCTCCAGCTCTGCATTAAGAACATCTACCAGATGCTTGGCATGGAAACGTATCATCTTCGTTATAGGAACAGCCTTGGGAAGCCCATCAACAATAACCAGAGGATTTACGCTGATCTTCTTCTCGCAATCAGTAGTTGCATAGAGAACATCAACCATATCCTCTGAGTAAACATTGCGCTGCCAGCAGATTTCAATCTGGGCTTTTTCAGCAGTATAGTCGCTGATCGAGGCAATCTTGAGCCTGCCGGTTGCATTGGCTTTCTCGATTGAAGCTATCATGGCATCGCTTGTGACACCATATGGAAGTTCCTCGATGACAAGCTTTTTCGGGTCCGAGGCATTCAGTCTTGCCCTGACAGCTATTTTGCCCATGCCGTCGTTATATTCAGAGACATCCATGATTCCGCCACCGGGGAAATCCGGATAGAGCTTGAACTTCTCTCCTCTGAGAGCTTTCTTCTCCGCCTCAAGCACCTCGAAAATATTATGAGGCAGAATCATAGTGGACATGCCTACAGCGATGCCCATTGTTCCCTGCACAACAACTACAGGAATCTTTGCCGGGAAAGCAACAGGTTCCTTGTTTCTGCCGTCATATGAATCAACATATTCCGTAATCTCTGGATTATAGAGAACTTTCTTGGCAAAAGGTTTCAGGCGGCATTCAATGTATCTGCCAGCAGCGGCTCCATCGCCGGTAAGGAAGTTACCATAATTACCCTGCTTCTCGATGAAAAGCTCCGCATTAGCAAGATTGACAAGTGCTTCGTAAATGGAGGAATCACCATGAGGATGGTACTTCATTGCAGCACCTACAACATTGGCAACCTTCATGAAGCGTCCATCATCCATTTCGAAAAGCGTATGCATGATACGACGCTGTACAGGCTTGAACCCATCGACCAAGTCAGGGATTGCCCTGTCTCTGACTACATATGAAGCATATTCAAGGAAGTAATTCTTATAGAGTTTATCAGCCTGTGACATTTAAAAGATTCTCCATGATGAACTCCCTTCTCTGCGGAGTATTGTCTCCCATATAGAATTCCATCTTATCTCTTATATCCTTAATTGAGGTTATAGTGACAGGCAGAAGTTTTATATCCTCGCTGATAAAGCGTCTGAACTCCTTCGGGCTTATCTCACCAAGACCTTTGAATCTTGTGACTTCTGCTCCCCTTATCCTCTTCATTGCCTCGTCGCGTTCAGCCTCGGTGTAACAATACTCTGTCACCTGCTTGTTTCTGACACGGAATAGCGGTGTCTCCAGAATGAAGAGCTTCCCAGATGTGACGACTTCCTCAAAATATGTGAGGAAGAATGTCATAAGGAGTATCCTGATATGGAAACCATCCGTATCTGCATCTGTTGCAATGACAACCTTGGAATAGCGGATATCATCAATACCATTCTCAATGCCGAGAGCAACCATGATGTTATAGAGTTCCTCATGCTTATAGAGCTCTGTACGCTTATAGCCCTGGACATTGAAAGGCTTTCCACGAAGAGCGAATACTGCCTGGGTATTGGCATCGCGGATATTAGAGAGAGTACCAGCAGCGCTATCTCCCTCGGTAAGGAAAATCATTGATTCCTCTGCTTCCTTCCTGTGTGCAGCAGGTGCATTGTTGATGTGATAGCGGCAGTCACGAAGCTTGGGGATATGAACAGCTGTTTTCTTAGCTCTCTCCTTGGAGTTGTTCCTTACTTCCTGCTCTTCTTTATGAACTTTCTCGTTCATCGAAACCTTATCCTGAAGTCCTTGTGCCTTGGCTTTATCTTTCATCAAGGCATCCATGACAGCTTCTTTGACTTCATTGACTATCCAGGTACGTACTTCAGTAGATCCCAGTTTATTCTTCGTCTGGCTTTCAAAGACAGGATTCTGCATTTTTATGGCAACAGCTGCGACAATGCCATCCCTGATCTCAGGAGCCTGCCAGCTTTTTCTGTAGAACTCGTTGATGGCTTTCAGCACACCTTCTTTGAATGCGGCAAGGTGCGTACCTCCATCGGCTGTATTCTGACCATTGACGTATGAGAAGTAGTTCTCTCCATAACCTGATGTATGGGTGAATGCAAATTCCAGATGCTCATTGCGGAAATGTATTGCAGGATAGAGTCCATCATCTCCAATGACTTTTGAAAGCAGATCAAGAAGTCCATTCCGGCTCTTGAGTATCTTCTTGTTATATTCGATTGTCAGGCCCGTGTTGAGATATGCATAGCTCCAGAGCCTGTCTGTGATGAAATCATCATTGAACTGATAGTCCGCAAAAATTTCCTTGTCAGGAGTAAAGGAGACAAGCGTTCCATCTTCCTCTGCCGTCTCTCCCTCATTCTTCTTTTTCAGCTTGCCCTTTTTGAACCAGGCTTCAACGAACTTACCTTCTCTGAAGGATTTGACGTAGAATTCAGAAGAGAGTGCATTTACGGCTTTGGTACCTACACCATTGAGGCCAACAGAGAACTGGAATGCCTCGTTATCGTATTTAGCACCTGTATTTATGACGGAAACACACTCGACAACCTTTCCGAGCGGAATACCACGGCCATAATCCCGCACCGTCACAGAACCATTCAATACAGTGATCTCAACCCGCGACCCATGCTTCATGATGAACTCGTCGATTGAGTTATCAACAACCTCTTTCAGCAATATATAAATGCCGTCATCGGGATGGGAACCATTCCCAAGCCGTCCGATGTACATTCCAGGACGTAGCCTTATATGTTCAAGGGAAGACAGCGATTTGATATTTTTTTCATCATACGCCATAAGGTCAGTATAAAACAGATTCTGTTAAATCAAAAGATGGCTGTTTTCATGCCTTAATGCAGCATTGGATTCATGATAATACAGATCAGAATTCCCTGACCGTGATCTTAACAGAACCACTTTTCCACTCGTCGGACCATTCTGGAGGAATCTCACTCTCAGGCCATGGAAGATAGACATCAATGATAATTCCGTTGAACACCTTTTCTCCCATTACAGCAACAGAGGATGGTATCCGGATCTCATGAAGATTCACACATCCGGAAAAGGCTCTGGCTCCGATAGACTCTATAGTGTCCGGCAAGATGATTTCAGAAAAAGAATTGTTGCTGAAAGCATTATCTGCAATAGTTTTCACGTCTATTGTCTGACCAGAATCATCTGCAAACGAAGCAGGAATCACGAGTTTCTCAGTATTGCCTCTGTATGTCTCAACAGCATATCCATCAATATCTTCATCAAACCAGAGAACAAGCTGTTCATCTGTAGTAACTGTTTTCTTTCCCCACTCTGCAACGAGTGTCATATTCCTTTTCAAACCATTTCGGAAATCCCAGTAAACGTTCCCACCACTCACTTTCCAACCATAAAACACATAGCCTTCCCTTGACGGCAGAGGAGGCTCTGGAACCGTATTTTCATGCTTTACCTTCACAGGACCATATTCATCCTGACCATCTATCGTTCCGCCATCCAAGTAAAATGTGACTGTATACACATTCCCCTGCGAGATCATCTCATTAAGAATCTCCTCACAAGAGGTCAACAGCAAAAGAGAGAGTAAACACAAGACATAAACAAGCAGTTTCCGCATAGTAATCCCCTTATATACTTCACCCCTTATAAAAAGGATGAATGACTATCAGTAATCTGTAAACAAAATATTATGCTGCAGTCCTTTGCACACTTAATCCGTGAATTTGACAACCGGACAAACAGACTTTACCATATTTACATACAGGGGTTGGAATGTAACAAATCATAATCAATTTCCTTATTCAGGAGGCAATATGTGAAGAAGTGGCAGAATCTTCTAGCGAATAACTATCGCTCTATTCATGATATTCAGAAGAAACTCGGATTAAGTGAAGAAGAGACGGCAGCGATTGCGGATATCGAAAGGCGCTATCCTATTTCCGTTCCTGAGTATTACCTATCGCTGATAGACAAAGACAACCCGGCAGACCCGATAAAGAAACTCTGTATTCCAGATCCAATGGAATTCTCGGAAGGCGGTGTGCAGGACACATCAGGAGAAGGAGAGAATACTGTCGTACAAGGCATGCAGCATAAATATAAAAAGACTGCATTAATACTTTCCACAGACGTCTGTGCCATGTATTGCCGCCATTGTTTCAGGAAAAGAATGGTGGGACTGGATGGAGAGGAAACTGCTGAAAACCTTCCGCAGATGATTGAATATCTTTCAGAGCATAGAGAAATCAACAATGTTCTTGTCTCGGGCGGAGATGCCTTCATGAACAGCAACAGGATTATCGAACGCTATCTGAAAGCCCTGACAGAAATCTCGCATATTGAATTCATCAGATTCGGAACCCGTACCCCTGTGACTTTTCCTTTCCGTATCACAGAAGATGAAGGAGAACTTACGGAACTACTGAACAGATACTCAAAGAAAAAAGCCATCATCATCGTAACGCATTTCAATCATCCGAAAGAACTTACTGCAGAATCAGTCAAAGCCATGACAATGCTTCAGGCTGCAGGCTGCATCATCCGCAACCAGAGTGTATTGCTGCGTGGTGTCAATGATGATCCGAAAGTCCTGTCAGATCTTCTGAACGGACTCGTTTCCCACTCAGTAATGCCATATTATGTCTTTCAGTGCCGGCCTGTAGAAGGAGTGAAGAATCAATTTCAGGTACCTTTCTCAAAAGGTGTGAGAATAACAGAGGAAGCCAAAGCCATGATGAGCGGACCTGCAAAAGCTTTCCGCTATGCCATGTCCCATCATACGGGGAAAATCGAGATACTGGGTGAATCTGAAGGCAGGATGCTTTTCAAGTATCATCAGGCAAAGGATGAAAAAGATAATGGGCGGATTTTCACCCGCCCGCTATCAGAAACAGAAGCCTGGTTCAGAAATCCTTTCTGAGATCATCAGTTTCCTTTGAGTATATTCTCAAGTGTTGCAAGTTCATCAGCTGTAAGACCGACTGTATTAAGCACATATTGCTCCGCAACAGTCTTCACAGCATTGTATGGGAATGGTCTGCCATTCATGGTTTCGAAGAAATCAGTGATGATCTTAGCTATCATATCGTACTGTTCGGTACCTTTTTCTACACCATAGTAATTCTCATAGCTTTCCATATAATCTGCGACAATCTCATCCATTGTGGCATCGGAGAGAGCTTCAAGAAGAGCAACAGTCATACCGGCTCTGTCCTTTCCTTCATTGCAATGCACAAGATATGGAGGTTCGTGGCTGATTATGAACCTCAGCCCGTCGGCGAGCTTTGCAGTGAAATCAGCAGAGAAGAAATCTACACCCATATCCAGTGTAATCACATCTCCATTCTCCACGAGAGTTGCGTAATAAGGAGCCATTCCAAGTCCTGCTGTCATGGTCTCTTCACTATCTGCGAGATTGATTACTGTCCTGATACCTGCATTCTGGGCAAGCTTATCAGCATAAGGAGCTCTGGCATCTCCGCGGACAGGACTGCAGCTTCTGTAGAGGATACCTGCTGCGATATTGCCTTCATCAACCATACGGAAGTTCGCAAATACTTCATCTGAAGCGTAATCATCACGGTTATCAGTTCTTTCAAGCTGCCTTATAGCATACTCCTCTGCGTATCCGCCCTTTTCAAGCATATCTATCGACACGGCATCACCGACTTCGACACCAGACTCCGTTGCAAAGGAACCATAATTGATAGCAATCTCTATACCAGTATCGGAGAAGACTGCGACAATGTTTCCGCTATCGACATTGCTGTAATCGGTTCCAAGAGGAGATGGAGAAGAATAATCACCTGACATGATAGTCACCATATCACCGGGCTCATAGCCTGCAGCATAAGCATCTGAGGATGCAATGCTTGTCATAGCATTACCATACTTGGAAATCTCCGTGATAGTTCCACTGAGCGGGGCATAATCAGATGCAAACAGAATTCCACATGAAAGAACAAGTGCAAGAAAAACAACAACCAGTTTTTTCATACATACCTCCAAGGGAAATTATACACGTAATCTGCACGACGAAAAGATGGCGCCGGAATATGCCAGCGCCAGCGAATACATAATACAGGTAGAATCAGATTACCTGAGCTTCCAGGCAATATCATTGAGGAAAAGTTCTTTCTCTAGTGATTCAACTGTCGTGTCTTTCGTGATATGCACGAATTCAATTCCCATGATAGTTGCCCAATCCTTCATCTGCTCTGCAGAGACATCATAGCTGAGGACTGTGTGATGTGCACCTCCTGCTGTAATCCAGCATTCAAGTCCCGTCTCCAGATCCGGCATTGCCTGCCACATGACTCTAGCAACAGGAAGATTAGGCATTGGCAGAATAGGTTTCACACAATGGATATTTTGGCATATAAGGCGAAGCCTTCCACCCATATCGATGAGAGAGACAACAATCGCATCTCCTTCTTTACCTTCGAAAACAAGACGGGCAGGATCCTCCCTGTCACCGATTCCCAGAGGATGGACCTCAATCCGTGGTCTGGCGGAAGCGACACTCGGACAGACTTCAAGCATATGGGCACCGAGACTGTACTTCGCACCAGGAACAAGATTATAAGTGTAATCCTCCATGAAAGCAGAGGCTCCGTTCTCATCCTTGCCCATTCTCTTCATGATTGCCTGCATAGCACTGACCTTCCAGTCCCCTTCTCCACCATAACCATAGCCCTGTGCCATCAGATGCTGGGTTGCCAAGCCTGGAAGCTGCTTCATGCCATAGAGATCCTGGAATGTATTGGAGAAAGCTGAACAGCCTTCTGCATCCATCATCTTCCTGATGGCAATCTCTTCTCTCGCCTGATAACGCACGGTCTCGATATCATCGGTAGCGAAATCATAGGAATCACGATAGACAGCCATCAGACCATCAATCTCTTTTTCAGTTTCTCGGGACAAGAAAGGAGAAGATAATCATAGCGCTGGATGAGTATCAGGATCTGAAAAAAACTGACAGCGATTTAGCGAATGCGCTCTTCAGAACCATCATCGACAATCTTGGAGAGAGTATCTGCATCCTGTTTTCTGGTTCATCTATCCGCATAATGAATGCTTTGAATAGACACTTTTGCAAGCTACCGGTTTGAGAGTATCGCAGCCTCCTGGTTCGCAATACTCTCACAGAAAGAGAAGCGGGATGATATCCTGAAAATAGGCACATACTGATATGATGACAGGAAAAATGGCGAATTCGATGTTGCTGCTGAAACAACGGATGGATGTGAAATAAAGGTCTTGACGTGAAAAGTTTTGGGATTATCTCCGGTTCAGGATTTGAAGGGAAATCCAATGACATAAATGAAATATCGGGAGAGGATCTGTATTTTGTTAACTGACCGCTTCCTTTCAGAAGCGGCCTGTGCTCAGTTAGCTGTAAATCTGGAGAGGAACTCTTTCGTCCTAGGACTCTGCGGGTTATAGAATATATCTTTCGGACTCCCCTCTTCCTCTATGCGTCCATCAGCCATATAAATCACCCTGTTGGAGACATCACGGGCAAATGCCATCTCATGCGTCACCACAAGCATGGTCATACCGCCTTCTGCCAGATCCTTCATGACATCGAGGACTTCTCCAACCATCTCCGGATCAAGTGCAGATGTCGGTTCATCAAAAAGCAGAACCTCAGGATCCATTGCCAGAGCACGAGCAATGGCAACACGCTGTTTCTGCCCACCGGAAAGCTGACGTGGCTTTGCCTTGATATACTGGGCCATACCTACTTTCGAGAGATATTCAATAGCCTTGGCTTTTGCCTCTTCCTTGTTTCTTTTCAGAACATGTGTCTGACCAAGAATACAGTTATCAAGAACAGAATAATTATTGAAAAGATTGAATGACTGGAAAACCATACCGACTTTTGTGCGGTATTTATCCTCATCAACTTCACCTGAAAGGATATCCTTTCCGTGATAAAGAATCTTTCCGCCTGTTGCTTCCTCAAGCATGTTGATACATCTCAGAAGTGTGGATTTACCAGACCCGGAAGCACCGATGATACTGATTACATTACCCTTGGAGACGGTAAAATCTATATCCTTGAGAACCTCATTAGTACCGAATGTCTTTACAAGGTGTTCTATCTTCAGAATCTCTTCCATCAGAAAGTACCTCCCTTCTTGGCATTATACTTTGTCAGCCCGCTTGTGAACGCCAGAGTATCTGTTGTTGCAAGATCGAAATTCGAAGGACCATCCATTCTGGATTCAACATAGCGTAGGATACGGGAACAAGCGAATGTCAGGACGAAATAGATGATCATCGTGACAGTAGCAGCCTCGAAGTAAGTATAGAGAGCACCGGAGATACTCTTGAATGTGAAGAAGAGCTCTACAGTACCGATGATTGAAAGTACACAGGTATCCTTGATGTTGATAATCAGGTTGTTGCCAATCTGCGGCATGATATTTCTCAGAGCCTGTGGAAGTATGACAAGAAGCATGGTCTGGAAATGTGACATACCGATAGCTCTTGCCCCCTCTCTCTGACCAGGATCGACTGAGAGAATACCACCACGGACAGTCTCTGCCATATAAGCTCCAGTATTTACAGACACAATGATGATTGCGGCACTCCACATTCCCAGGTTGATACCAAAGAGCTGGCTCATACCATAGTAGATGAAAGCTGCCTGAAGCATCATAGGCGTTCCCCTGAAAACTTCTACATAAGCTGTGAGGATAAACTTTACAACACGCAGAATACCCCTCTTAAGAAGACCATCCTTCTTATGGGGCTCCGTTGTCTGCACGAGACCTACAGCAAAGCCAATCACGCATCCCAAAAGAGTACATATGATAGCTATAGCCATAGTTGTGGCGGCTCCCTTTACGAGAGAACCGCCATACTGCTGGAGGATATAGATCATCCTCTGAAAGAAATTCATTTCAGCAATTGTCATTTCACCACCAAAATCACTGAGCAAGAGGCTGGACTGAGATAGCTTCATCCATCATTCTGTTGAAGTCATCTACAGTAAGCGTTGACAGTACACTGTTGATACCATCAAGAAGCTCAGTATTTCCTTTTCTCACTGATATACCGATATTGATCTCTTCCTGACTGACCTGGAAATCATCAGCAGAACCAGAGAAATCGAGAAGTCTCATCTGAGGATAAGCTACAAGAGCTGCCTGGCCAGTAGGCATATCTGTACAGACAAGATCGACTCTGCCGCTGGCAAGTGCCACAAGCATTGCAGGAGCACTTTCCTGTGCAGGAAGAATGTTAGCGTTTGGAATCTGTGGAAGACAGACATCATACCAGACTGTACCAAGCTGGCTTGTGCATGTTGCCCCTGCAAGATCCTGTACGCCCTGTGCATTCTCATACTTGCTGCCTTCATTTACAAGACAGATGATGGAAGCATAATAATAGGGATCTGTGAAATCAACCATCTGAAGGCGCTCTGAAGTGATGGACTGACCTGCGATAGCACAATCAACAGTGCCTGAAAGAACTGCAGGAACAAGAGAATCCCAGTCAAGCTTTACAATCTGGAGATCATAACCAAGACGCTCTGCAATAAGCTTTGCCATCATTACGTCATAGCCATATGCATAATCATTGGAGTCTGCAATAGGAACAGCTCCATTTGCATCAGTTGTCTGAGTCCAGTTATAAGGAGCATATCCGCATTCCATAGCAACACGGAGCACAGGGCGTCCAGATGCAGATACAGTCTCCTCATTATTTCCACCTGCGAAAACCGCAGTAACACAAAGCATCATAGCTACAGCAATAGCAGCAATCTTTCTGAGTCTCATATCAAGTCCTCCTTGAACAACATGGCTGGATAATAGAGCTTAAGTTAGTATTATGTCAACATGTTAAGAATAAAACTTTAATGTTATTATTTTAACACAGCCTCGAACTATCATTCCTTTCTGGAAATCAGGCCACCATGTGTTATACTTAAAGAAAAGGGGGAACTATGAGAAAATTCATTTCTTTTCTTGTGTTGTCTGTTTTGCTTATTGCATGTTTGTCCGCAGCGGAGACAGAGCTGAAAGCCGGCAATGCCGTGACCATAGATGATTATGCAATCATTACTGTGACTGAAGCGAAGATAGCGGACCATATGAATAGTTACAAAGAAGATGCAACTGCAATGAGCTATTCTTGGTCAGAAAATGTCAAATATAATTCAGGTGCCGATGCGGAATATTATGCACTGATAGTTGATATAATCAATCTGCAGCTGGTCCCTGTCGATTTTCTGGAAGATATCAAAGTAACAGCGACATTTAACGATAAATATTCTTTTCAGGGTTTCGCAGAACAGTTCAACTGGGACAATACATATGACAACATTATAGATGGGGGTCTTGGAGGAGGAAGCAAGCTGATCAGCCACTATTCATTCATTGCAGAGCCCGATCGCTTCGATATCCTTCCTCTTTATACTGGCCATTATGTTTTTGGCGCAAAACTTCCAAACGCAGTTCTCAAAATGGATGGTGATCTCGTTTTCCATATAACACTTGGAGAACATACGCTGACATTCACCGTAAACGATTGATTGTTAAAATTATTTGGTGTTGTGAATAATTCCGCAACATCGAATACTGACGGGCTGAGAAAGATTTATGCGGTCCAGATCTAAAGTGAATGTCATTTATGTTTTAGCCGCATGTCAAATATAGCCTTTTCTCACCCTTTAGTGATATCCTCAGCCATATGAGCAGGTATCCATTCAATGAGATAGAGCCTAAGTGGCAGAAGTACTGGGAAGAGCACAAGACATTCCGTGCTGTTGAAGATGAATCAATTCCAGAAGAGAAGAGAAAATATGTTCTGGATATGTTTCCATATCCATCGGGGGCGGGACTTCATGTAGGACATCCTGAAGGATATACAGCTACAGATATCTATTCACGATATCTCAGGATGAGAGGCTACAACGTACTTCATCCGATGGGATTCGACTCTTTCGGACTTCCAGCAGAGAACTATGCCATCAAGACAGGTACACATCCTTGGGAGACTACAAAGAAAATCATCGACACATTCCGCCGCCAGATCAAGAGCCTTGGATTCTCTTATGACTGGGACAGGGAAGTCTCCACTTGTGAACCTGACTACTACCACTGGACTCAGTGGATTTTCGAGAAGCTCTATGAAAAAGGATTGGCTTATGAAGCCGTAACTCCTATCAACTGGTGTCCAAGCTGCAAGACAGGACTTGCTAATGAAGAAGTCAAAGAAGGCAGATGCGAGCGCTGCGGTGAGAAAGTCGAGAAGAAGAACATCAGGCAGTGGATGCTCCGCATTACAGCCTATGCAGATAAACTCCTCGAAGGACTTGATAACCTCGACTGGCCTGAGTCCGTAAAAGCAATGCAGCGCAACTGGATCGGTAAATCTGAGGGAGCAGCAGTATTCTTCACAGTGGAAAACACTGGAGACAAACTGGAAGTCTACACAACACGCTGCGATACTCTCTTCGGTGCCACATATATGGTAATAGCCCCGGAGCATCCGCTTGTTGCTAAGCTGACTACACCTGAGCAGAAAGCTGAAGTCGAGAAATATCTCGATGAAGTAAAGCATAAGTCTGATCTCGAGCGCACAGACCTTGCAAAAGAGAAGACAGGTGTATTCTCAGGTTCTTATGCAATCAATCCTGTAAACGGCAAGAAGATTCCTATCTGGATTGCTGACTACGTGCTTATCAGTTATGGCACCGGTGCAATCATGGCTGTTCCTGCCCATGATACAAGAGACTGGGAATTTGCCAAGAAATTCAACCTTCCAATCATCGAAGTACTCAAAGGCAAGGTAGACGTACAGCAGGAAGCCTGGACAGAAGATGGAATCCACGTCAACTCCGAATGGCTTGATGGACTGAACAAGGAAGATGCAATCAAGAAAATGCTTGAGTTCCTTGAGAAGAATGGTTATGGCCATAAAGCTATCAACTACAAACTCCGCGACTGGGTATTCTCACGTCAGAGATACTGGGGAGAACCAATTCCTCTCATCCACTGCCCTCACTGCGGCACCGTCCTCGTACCGGAAGACGAGCTTCCTCTTACTCTTCCTGAAGTCGATAAATATGAACCTACAGGAACCGGAGAATCCCCTCTTGCAAATGTAGAGAGCTGGGTGAACTGCAAATGCCCTAAGTGCGGTGGAGATGCGAAGAGAGAGACCAATACAATGCCTCAGTGGGCAGGATCATGCTGGTATTATCTCAGATACATCGATCCACACAATGACAAGGTATTTGTGGATCCTGCAAAAGAAAAATACTGGATGCCTGTAGATCTCTACGTCGGTGGAGCAGAGCATGCAGTTCTCCACCTCCTCTACTCCAGATTCTGGCACAAAGTGCTCTATGATCTGGGTGTTGTCTCAACACCGGAACCATTCCACGCTCTTGTCAATCAGGGAATGATTACATCATTCGCTTATCAGAAGGCAAACAAGAGCCTTGTACCGACAGATCTTGTCGAAGAGAAAGATGGAAAGTACTACGACAAAGAGACAGGAGAAGAACTGACTCAGGTTATCGCCAAGATGTCAAAATCGCTGAAGAACGTCATCAATCCTGACGACTTCATCCAGAACTATGGTGCAGACAGCGTCAGAATGTATGAGATGTTCATGGGACCTCTGAGAGAATCAAAGCCATGGGCAACAAATGGATTCATCGGCGTCTATCGCTTCCTCGACAGAATCTGGAGAATTGCAACAGAGAAGAAGGTGGAAGACATCGAGCTCTCTGCTGATATCGACAAGCTTCTCAACAAGACAATCAAGAAGGTCACGGAAGATACAGAGACGCTTGCATTCAATACAGCTATCAGCCAGATGATGGTCTTCGTGAATGAGCTCAACAAGCTTGATGTCGTACCCAAAAAAGCTCTGGAGATGCTCACTCTCCTTCTTTCTCCTTATACACCGCACCTTGCTGAAGAACTCTGGCAGATGCTGGGACACGAACCATCGGTTGCTCATGCAAAGTGGCCTGAATATGACGAAGCAAAGACTGTCGATGATGAGATTGAAATTGTCGTACAGATCAATGGCAAAGTCAGGGCAAAGCTACAGCTTCCACGCTCAGCAACAAAAGACGAGATGCTCAATGCTGCAAAGAGCAATGAGAAAATCCAGAGCTGGACAGATGGAAAGACCGTTGTAAAGGAAATTGTCGTTCCTGGAAAGCTGGTGAATATCGTTGTGAAATAATCAGACATCAGAATCTGAAAAAGCACTCATTGGAACTATCCTCTGAGTGCTTTTTTACTCAGAAAGCACTAAGCAAACTGATATTTTCTTCTTTGTCACATTCGCTCCAAAGAATACAGTCAATACCATAGTTGTTAAAGGCTTCCGAAACACTACTTGGTACTTTATCAGAATCATTGAGAATAACAATCAATTTACTATCTGAATGTCTTTCAGGCTTAGTAGCATCCAAGCAAAAAGGATATTGCTGACACTGCTTCTATCTGGCTTATTTTACCCAACTGAAAGATACTTTCAGAGAACATGTTCCTACCTCCTGAAAATCGAGAAAGGGCAGGAACTGTCTGTTTGAAGGAAAGCATCACCTAACGACCAACATACTCCGGCATATCGACATGTTCCATGAGCACATCCTTTTCTGCCATATATGGCCCTGAGACGTTTATCTTAAAAAGAACTTCACTTGCAAAAGATGAAATTGAGAAGATGATTGTATCATTGAGATTCTCCGCTTCAATTGTGAGAATCCAATCCATCTCGCTGGAAACTGTCATAGTAGCTTTACCTGTATATCCGAAAGCGGCCTCAAATGTCTTTGTTTCCGTGCCCTTGCTGAAGCTTGTGAAGGCAGAGAATGCATTCTCTTTAATTGATTGCATGACAGCCTTTTCTTCTCCAACCAGTTCGAACTGAGGCTCCTCATAAGGACAAGAAGGGAAAAAAAGCAAAATGAATAATACAATCCACATAAATCGCTTCATAAATCAATCCTATCACAGAACCATGAGAATAGTACCAGAAGCTATCAGCAACATGCCAAGCACACTCTTCCATGTCAGGCTTTCATGCAGAAAGATGCAAGCAAAAATGATAGTGAATACAATACTCAGCTTGTCGACAGAGGCAACTTTTGCAACTTCACCAATCTGCAAAGCTTTATAATAGCAAAGCCACGAAACCCCTGTCGCAAGACCTGAGAGAATAAGGAAAAGCCAGCTTTTTGTACTGAGGCCATGTATTCCATGGCCACAGCCCGTCACAAGCACCATTGCCCATGATGCGACAAGCACAACGATAGTCCTTATTGCGGTAGCAAGCGTCGAATCAACACCATTGATTCCGACTTTTGCGAGAATCGAAGTAAGAGCTGCAAATATTGATGACAGCAAAGCGAAGATAAGCCACATTCAGCATCTACCTCGATTCCAATATCACTCCAATCTGAAAAAGAAAGACAGAATACGTTTCACGCTTGTCTTCAGATCCTCAAGAGAGAGCAGCCCTTTTTCCACAGCTTCAACAACGCGTTCCGGATTTCCTGATGCCATCTTCAGGTCATTACCTGCCGCAATCTCAAGATACTGTTCTCCCAGTGTCCACCAGTCCGTGGAGACAAAGCCCTTGAAGCCCCATTCAGTACGGAGGATATCTGTCAGAAGCTCTTTATTCTCACTAGCCCTGACTCCATTCACTATATTGTAAGATGACATGACAGCAGCAGGATCTGCTTCTTTGACAGCTATCTCGAACTGTTTCAGATAAATCTCTCTTGCTGCCCTTTCCGATACTCTGGAATCACTCGATTTGCGATTGGTTTCCTTATTATTGAAAGCAAAGTGCTTTATGCATGCTCCAACCCCATTCGACTGAACACCACGGATCATTGCAGCACCCATTTTGCCAGCAATCAGAGGATCTTCCGAATAATACTCGAAATTCCTGCCGCAGAGTGGGGAACGATGAATGTTTACAGCAGGAGCAAGATAAAGGGCAAAACCATTCTCTTTGACCTCTTCTCCAACAGCCTTTCCGATTTCTTCGGCAAGCTCTGTATCCCATGATGAGGCAATGAGAGTAGCACAAGGCCAGGATGTCGTATAGACACCCCATTCAGGCAGAATCCTCAGTCCAGCAGGCCCGTCAGCTGTCATGGCAGAAGGGATACCATATTCAGGCTGATTACCGATTCCATACGTATTGGCAATGCCTCTGTTAGGCTGTCCACCTGTGATATCAGCAAGGACGGGAAGAGGCAGCGCATCAACGAATTCATCAAGAGTCAGCTTGCCTTCGGCTACCCGGGCGAAGGAAGACTTCTCCATTTCTGCCTTTTGCAGAAGAGAAAGAGGCATATGCGCCCGCTCTCCTGGACAGATATACTCCTCCCCTGCTTTCAGCTCAGGGTAAACAGAGCGTGGAATATCCCTTGTTATGTTCTTCACCTTTTCATAATGTCCATCGCTTCTCAGCCTTTCAGAGAGTGCTGATGGCTGAAGCTTATGAGAAAGCTTCTCTACAATTTCGTCCTCTGGAAGCGTAATGGAAAGAATATCTGCAAATGAAAGAGCATCATCTGTAAGCTGAAGGATGTATTCTCCTTTCTCCAGTACCCATGAAGCTTCGCTTATCACACCTTCATCATCATACTCTGCTACATCAGAAAGCTTGAAGCTGAGTGCAAGATCTTCTTTTTCCCCAGGCCTCAGTTCCTTTGTCTTTGCAAATGAAGCAAGAACGCGATGCGGCTTATCAAGCCGGCCAGAAGGAAGATCCACATAAAACTCAATGACATCGCGCCCATTGCACCTTCCCTTGTTTTCAACTTCGATTACAGCTGTAATCTCGCCGTTTTCATATTTGCAATCCTTCTTAACAAGAGAGAACTCGGTATATGACAGACCGAAGCCGAATGGATAGATTATACTTTCATCAGCTCCAGGAATTGTCCAGAAATAACGGTAACCGACATAGATATCATCGGTATATTCCACATGTGTCAGCGAATCATGGAAATTTGCTGTCGATGGATAATCAGAGAGCGAAGAGGCATAGGTATCTGTAAGACGACCAGAGGGAACAGCATCTCCTGCAAGAATATCAGCAGCGGCATCGCCCCCGGTCATACCACCTTGGAAGAACTGAATAGCACCTTTTATACGCTCATCGGAGGCTATCCAAGAGACATCAATCATTCCTCCGACATTCAAAGCAACAACAGCACTGCCGAATATCGAGAGGACAGAGTCAACCATAGCCCTTTCTTTCTCGCTGAGATAGAAGTCACCATGCTCAAACAGCTCTGCTTCTTTTTCAAGAAGGCTTCTTGCCCAATCTTCCTCAGAGAAAATAGGAGAACCACCTGCAACTCTGTCCCAGCTCTCTCCGGAAAATCTGCTTATGACTATCAGTGCCTTTGCTCCTGCTTCTGCAGCCTTCCCGGCTTCTGCCTCCGGAAAAGACGCCTCCGCAATAAGTCCGGGCACGCCACCTTTTGCATATTCCTTCTGAACATAATCCCTGTAATACTCTGCAAGAGGAGCATAAAGAGAAAGCTTTCCTTCTCTCTCCTTTTCACGAAGACCATCAAGTATGCTGTGGACCCATTCACATGTAACATCTCCGCTTCCGCCACCGCCTTTTACGTAATCAGCAATGCCTTTGCCGAATACTGCAATTTTCCCGGAAAGCGGCAGGGCAGAATCTTTGTTTTTAAGAAGGACCGCACCCTCTCCTGCGGCCCTGCGAGCCAGTTTCAGATGATTCTCCGATGCTGTAATACGGCAACCTTTCTCTCCTAGCGGAAGACACGGATTGCTAAGCCTGTTCCATCTCATATCGCCTCCATCAGATGAAAAGCTTCACATCAACCTCCATCTCACCTGAAAGAGTTCTGAGCCAAGGCCCTGTAAAGCCATCAATCCTGTATGCATTTATTGAAAAGGATGAAAATCCTTTATTGAAGTATATCTCGGTTGATGCTCTATCTGCAAAAATATCGATGGAAAATTTCCCTTGTGGAATCTGTGCGGAGAAAAACCTGATTATATCACCATTCTCCTTTGCTTCCAGCAGGACTGCTTCCAGCTTACGGAAATCAACAAGCAATCTCAGATTAGTCTGTCCGTCTTCATAGATTCCAGTCTCAAGAGAAGGCATATCACCACAGCCAGGATCAAGCGAAAGGGAAAGATGGAAGACATCAGCAGCCTCAGCAATCTTAGAATATTCTCTGCTTATAACCATCTTCTTATCGATAATCTTCTCTTTGTAAGAGGCCTCTGCAGCCGGTACAGGATAGGAATAAAGATGGTTATTCTTTACGGAATAAATGCGTGGGAAAGTCAGTGCACCTCTCCAGCCTTCAGCCCCCGTAGGTCCAAAACCTTCAAAGTCCCTCATCCATGGCCAGCCATTAGCCCATGCCATCCCTATCCGGTTTCCATTCTCATCCGGAAAAGTCTGCAATGCGTAGAAGTCAGGACCACAATCTGCAGGAAAACGTCTGTGTTCCACAAACCTGCCGTTTTCAATAGTCCCTTCAACAAACAGTGAATTACAGCCCTCTGTACCGCATGATATAGGGGAAAAAGACAGATAGTAATAATCCCCTGTTTTGAAGATTGAAGGACATTCTGCTATTGTTCCTGTTTCCCTGCCAAAACTGAAAAATGTCCCTTCATTCTTCCAGAATTTAAGATCTGTGGAAGAATAACGTTCTATATGCCCATCGAACCCCAACAGCAGATTATATCTGCCATCCAAGGAGAAAACATATGGGTCTCGGGAATCATGAACGCCTGATGCTGGGATTATCACAGGATTTCCACTATATTTTTCAAATTTGAAGCCATCGTCAGAATAAGCCAGGCACTGACTCTGTACACCTCCGCATGTTGCTGTATAAACAAGATAGAGCCTGTCATCGACAACTACAGCAGAACCGGAGAAACAGCCACCGTTCTCATCATTCTCATAATCTTCTTCGGGATAAAGTGCTATAGGAAGCTCCTGCCAATGAATCATATCAGTGCTTATCGCATGCCCCCAGTGCATCTTGTCCCATACTATCGAATCGGGATTATGCTGAAAGAAAAGATGATAATATCCCTTATAGAAAACAAGACCATTGGGATCGTTTATCCAGCCCTTCGAGGCAGAAAAATGAAAAAGCGGACGATATATCATCTTGGCCATCTCTCAGAAACACATGGAAGCGGTGCAAACGGATTATGAGGTTCCGTCTGGTACCAATAAGCGACAGAAGACAGATCATCCTGTCTCTCAAAAAGTCCACCATATGACACACCTATCTGCTGCACAGTAAGCCTGAGGTCAGAGTGAAAGTAAACAGGATCTGTCAGATGCCATCTATAGAAAGCCCTCATCGGAGGACAATCATCATTGTGATACTTATTGAAAAGATAAGAATCATGATGGCTGTAGAATGGATATCCCAGATATGGAGTGCAGTAAGTCTTCTCATATGTCCTGCCTTTCTCATCAAGGCCTGCGAAACTCCAGGAACCTCCGAAATAATCCTCCATTCCTGTTCCGCAGATTGTCGGATACTCATCATCGCCATCGATGAAGAATTTGAACTCGCCTTCTCCCCACCAGTAACGTTCAAGCGCTGAAAGACAGAGGAAAGTTCCAAGATACACACCGTCCCCTCTTATGTCATCGATGATGGTATAATCTCTGGCCTTTTCCGTGTACTTTTCCCTTCTCCATGATGCATGGAAATAAAGGGCATCTTCCGTATCATCTCCCAGCGTATAATCAATCTGGAAGAATAATGCAGGAATTGGATTCCTATGCTGATTCTCAACCTTGATAACCGCCTTCTTCCTGAAAGGCATCTGGATATAACTGTTCATTCCACGGGATGGAATAACAGAAACAAGCGAAGATGTGACCGTATAGCTTTCACCGAATCCAAGAAGGAAGAAATCTCCAAGCGGGACTTCCACGGAAGGGTCACTCTCATCATCCCAATACATCCTCAGGACAAGATCGCGGAGAACAAAACGATCTGAATCAGAAGTCCTGTCATCAACAGTCATCCAGATATGCCTGATCATACCAGGACCATCTATAGAGCAAAGAGTGACGTTTTCCCCGCTCTTTATATCCTTAAGACAGGGAGAACCCTTTCTTGCCGGCCCGAGAACGGAAGAAGCCATACCGCCTCTTCCTTTCTCTCCTCTTGGATTTTCTGCCGTAATAGCCCTGCTCTCAAGATCCGTTCTGTAAAAAATATCTCTCATCCTTTTGTCGCTCCAGCTGCCATTCCTGCAGTAACATGCTTGTTGAGCAGGAAATATACGATCATCGGAGGCAGAATCGAAACAGCGATAGCTGCGAATGTAAGGCCCCAGTCAACATTGCCAAAAGCACCTACATAATCCTTCAATCCCATAGCAACAGTCTTTGCAGAGCTCTTGCTGATGAAAGTATTGGCAAAGATGAAATCATTCCAGATCAGTATAGAATACATCGAAGCAATTGTAATGAATGTATTCTGAGCCATCGGCATCATGATTTTGAAGAAGATACCATAAGGCGAACAGCCATCTATCGTAGCAGCTTCAATCAGCTCATTCGGGACGAATTGGTAGAAATTGACAAAGAGCATGACAGAAAGCGGAATTGCAAAGCCAACCTGAGGCAGAACCAGTGAGAACGTTGTGTTGAGAATATCCATCTTGCTGTAGAAGATGAAGAGAGGAATCAACGTGATCTGCACAGGAATCATAATCCCCAGTGTGAGGAAAGAATAAAGCTTCTTATTGATCCTGAAGCGGAACTTGGAAAGCGCATACCCCATCGTCGAACTGAAAGCCATAATAAGTATCAACGAGAAGAAAGTAACCTTCACACTGTTCCAGAGATACAGGAAGATATCGCCTTTGGCAAAGATATTCCTGTAGTTCTCAAATGTAGGAGCTTCCGGAAGGGCAAACGGACGCGCTGAAAGCTCTGTAGTCGGCTTGATGCTTGCCATGAAAACCCAGACTATCGGATAAAGCTGGATGATAAGAAAAGTGATAATCACCAACGCAAAGACAACCTTACGTATTTTCTTGATTGCTGCATATTGTTTGTTTTCCATAATCAGTCCTTCTTCCTTCCAGAGACAAAGCGCAGTATTACAACTGCCAGAATACTCTCGACGATGATGAAAACGGCGATAGCACTGCCGTAACCGAATTTATTGCTTGCGAATGCCTGCTTGTACATATAGGTACTCATCAGCTCGCTTGAATTGCCAGGCCCTCCATTTGTCAGAAGATAAGGTATATCAAAACCTCTGAGAGCTCCTGTAATACACATAGTCAGCGAAAGCACGATGACAGGCTTGATCATCGGAATCTTCACACGCCAGAGCGTCTGCCAGGCATTGGCACCGTCTATCTCAGCTGCTTCACTGACTTCAGGATCGATGGAAATCAGAGCAGCGTAATAGATAACCATGTACATACCTGTGAATCTCCAGCCTTCCGGGAAAGATACAGCGGGAAGGACTGTATTGATATCAGCAAGCCAGCTTCTTACAAGATTATCCAGGCCAACAGCATCGAGGATGATGTTAAATAGGCCCATCGGTTCTGTTGCGTACATGCTTCTGAACATCTGTCCGATAGCAACTGTTGTAATGATGCAAGGAACATAATAAAGCGTCTTAACAAGTGAGACATGCTTATTCATATAAGTCAGAAGGACAGCAAACAAAAGCCCTATCAGGAGCTGCATTGCCACAACTATCACAAGATATATTATGTTATTGAAGAAGGACTCATAGAACACATGGTCTTTGAACATTCTTGCAAAGTTTTCCAGACCAACGAACTTTTCCGGTCCAATACCTCCCCACTCGACAAAACTCAGACGGACAGAATCAATAATAGGATAAAAGACCGCGAACAGATAAAACGCAATACCGGGAACAAGGAATACAAGATACGCCTTTTTATCTTTCAGAATGCCGTTCATTTCTACCTCCTCCTTCTTCATTACCCGGAGCCATCGAGCTCCGGGAAGAAATCTGTTTTTCAGTTCACATAATCCTGAATAGAACTATCAATAAGATTGATGAATGTCTCTGCATCCATATCACCAGAAGCAAGAAGAAGAATATTGTCCTGGATGATTGTATTGGTTGATGGATCGAGATATGTATCCCATGGCTTCATGAAGTTCGTTCCGAACGCATCCATATCTGCTGCGATTCTCTTATACAGATCGGAGAACTCAACATCCTCAGGAAGTTCAGTCTTGATAGGAGTCATCTGCTGCTTGGAAGCATAGATCTTTCCATAGTTATCGATGACATAGAGGATGAAATCCTTTGTCTTCTCATCGAATGTCTCTGCATTGAAAGCCAGTCCGATACCGCTGTTTGCACAATACTCATTAGCACCGGTGTTTGCATCCGGAGTCATAGGCATGAGGAAGTAATCAATAGTTCCATTCTCATAACCTTCGAGCATAGCTCTCTGCTCCCAGTCTCCGATATAGTACATTGCAGCCTTTCCATCGAGGAACATGCTCTGAGCTGTAGCATAATCAGTAGCAGCAAAGCCATCATTGAAGTACTGTCCGATTTCCTGGACAAACTCAATAGCCTGCCTTCCCAGATCATCACCCATGGATGCCTTGCCGGAGCGGAGATCAAGAATATACTGGTTACCTGTATATCTGAATGGAATCATTGCCATATAGCGGAGAACAGGCCACCTGTCCACACCATCAACAGCAATAGGAGTGATTCCGTTCTCATCAAGCACTCTGCAGACTTCAAGCCATTCATCCATTGTCTGTGGAACTTCCAGGCCATACTGTTCAAAGATAGCCTTGTTATACCAGATCATCTCGATATGATACTCAAGAGGAAGTGTATACATTGAGCCATCTTCGAATTCCTGATAGCGGAGTGCGACTTCCTGGAAATCATCATAGCGGTCATTATCAACGAGGAACTGCTTCACATCGACAAGCATTCCCGCATCAACAAGCTCCTGGCAGTATGGATCTGCATCGATATCGATGATATCAGGCATGTTACCGCCTGCGATGAGTGTCTTCAGACGCTGAAGATAAGAAGGTCTATCAGCTGTGGTCTCAACCTCAAGCACCCACTTTCCATCGTGTTCTGCACTATACTGTGCTGCAATTTCCCTCATTGTGGTATCAATCTCACCACCAAGAGGTCTCGAAGCAAACCATGTGACTGTCGTTACATCATCCTTTTCTGAACTTCCACTAGCGAAAATCATGGAAACAGCAGTAAGCAAGACAGTAGCGAATAGTAATGCCTTCTTCATATTTTTCCTCCTTTACCTGTCCCCTTCAGGGAGTCTCAGGCTATACCTTGCTATATCTATGGATCCGCAGACCACATAAGGGCCTGCAAGCCCATATTCATGTCCGTAAATCCGTGTTGACATGACAATTGAGTCATTCAGATACACAATCAGGACATCATCAGAGCGAATAACTTTTATATGGAAATGTTTCAGGGATGGATCGAGATACCTTACCGTCTCAATTGCAAATGGAATATCTCCATCAATCTGCCACTGATAAAGCCCCTGTTCTTTTCTTGGCCATCTGTCAAGGGAAAGCATGCCATTTGCCACCCTTATCTGATAACCATTCTCAAGCTGAGAATCCGTACCAAGGAAAAAACCGAATTCCCGGCATGATGAATCGAGCTCAGCCTCTATCATGAATTCCTTTTCCCTGATTTCATGAAGCATAGCACCCAAGCCATCGGATGAAAGCCCATTGCCATCGAACGAGGCATTGACAGCTTTCATATCAGGCTGTGTTCCCTGCATAAAATGATTATCAACAGCATCAAGGGCTGAAAGACGAAGCAAACCTGTCTGCTCATCTGCTGTAAGCCGATGGCAGATCATTGTTCCACCCCATTCCCAAGGACCTTCATCACACTGCCCCAGCTTTGTGGATATCCAGCCGAATGCAATCCTCTCATCCTCCGTCCCCGCTGTTTTTATGGCATAATCAGAGCGGCAATCGAGAGAGTCCTCATATGGAATCATCCATGGACCTGAAAGAGAATCGGAATATCTGTAATGCGTCAGGAATCTGTCGGAAAAAGTCGAGAAGACAAGATACCATCTTCCTTTCATTCTGAAAACTTCAGGACATTCCATGGTTATATACATCCCTGGCTCATAGAACGGTTCAGCATACTCCCATGAAAGAAGATCCTTGGACTTGCAAAGACCTATACAGCCGCCACGATGGTATCCGGAACCTTTTCTTCTCGTGCACAGAAGCATCCAGTAGCACTTCTCTTCTTCATTATAGAAAACGAACGGGTCCCTCCAGTCATAGACTTCATAAATCCTGTCATCTGAGAGCATCCTGAAATCTTTTCTTATCTCCATCCTGTCAGGAGAATCTCCAGAAGCCATCATAACAGACTGCACAGATTTGCCATTCACACGATATTCATCATTGAGATCATTGAATGCGGTAAAAAAAGCATAATATCTTCCATCTGTATGCTTGATTACAGAACCTGTGTAATTATTCAGATAAGGAGTCGTTTGATCTCCTGTCGGCAGTATGCATCCTTTGCTGCAGAAATTCAGACCGTCTTCAGTTTCAGCGAGGTACCATGTTGTATCCTCTGCATATATTCCAGCTTTCCCGCTTCTCGGATCATGCAGGTAATAAGCATAGTATCTTCCATTCTCATAATATGGAATGACATCACCTACATATGCTTTTTCGGGTTTATAAGAAAGCCCCATGTTGCCTCCTTGTGTGCATTTGCACACTTCCAAATGCACACTCAGAGTAAATCCACTATTTACACCTGTCAACAAAATCTTTTAAAAACTTTTAATCACCCCCATTTAGGTGCAAATAATTAAAATTAATATGCAAATGCACACAAACACTTGCAAGTTTGCTTGCGTGCAAATACAATCGTAAAAAAGGAGACGATGCATTGAACTGCTCTATAAATGACATTGCCGCATATTTAGGATTATCACGCAACACAGTCTCGAAAGCACTTAATGGAAAACCTGGCGTCTCGGAAGAGACAAGAAAGAAAATAATCGAAACTGCAGTGGAAATGAAATACAGGCAGTTTCTTTCTGCCGATGACCTCAATGAAGAGTCGAAGCAGTCTGGTTCCATAATACTGCTGACAAAATCGACAGCTCAGACAGGATTCTGGCTTAATGTGATGGAAGGCATAAAAAGCGCGATACATGGAACAGGCCTCACCCTCGCAATGAGTATTGTGACCGATGAGGAAATCACAGAAGGCAAAATACCTTCAATCCTTTATCAAAGTGATATTAAAGGCATAATCCTTGTAGAAGTCTGCAATACGGAAATGTGCAGGAAGCTTCTGGCACTTGGCATTCCTATAGTAACTGTGGATTTCCCGCAGCATGCTGATGAGCTGCTGAACGAGATGGACATAGTGACAATGGAAAACAAGAGGAACATAAAGGTTCTGGTGCACAAGCTGTATGAAAACGGCAGAAGAAAATTTGCTTTTGCTGGCAATCTTGATTCAGAGAATACAAGTCAGGGCTTCGCAGACAGATATGAAGCCTTCACCGAAGCTCTGGCAGAATGCGGAATCAAGGAGATGAAAGAATGCTCCCTGACGGAAATCCCGCAGGATGGATTCATGAATCTTTCAACACTGATTTCCATAATAAATAGTTTTTCAGCCCTGCCGGACGTCTATATCTGCGGCAATGACTGGACTGCTATCCAGATGATACATGCGCTGCGTACCGCAGGATTGCAGATTCCTGAGAATATAGCCATTGCAGGCTTTGATGATATCGCGGAAGCCGCTGATAACTTCCCTTCCCTGACGACAATCAGGACGCCGAAGGAACTTCTCGGGGAAGAGACCATGCACTGCCTGCTCTCCAAGATAAAGAACCCGGCCCGCCCATCACTTTATATCACAGCCGCAACTGAACTCGTGATAAGAGACTCAACAGGAGGACTAAAAGCATGAAACTGCTAACATTCGGAGAAATTCTTTTTGACAAGTTCGAAGACACTTACACACTCGGAGGGGCTCCCCTGAACACAGCTGCCCACTTCAAGCAGCTGGGAGGAGAGAGTGCGATAATAAGCGCTGTCGGAAATGATGAACTGGGAAGGAGAGCTTTCCAGGAAATTGAGAAACTCGGCGTGGATGCCTCAATGATAGATGTTCTGGACACCACGCCTACAGGCATAGCTGCAGTGGAACTTCATGGCAAGGATGCCACATACAGCTTCAACTATCCCGCAGCCTGGGACAGAATAGCTGTATACGATGACGATCTTGACAGCATCGGAGAGCATACCATCCTCTACTTTGGAACGCTTGCCCTGAGAAGCACGACATCCTTCCTTTCCCTCGAAAAGATATTAGGTGAAACAGCACCGGAGGAAATCTTCGTGGATGTGAATATCAGAAAGGATTTCTACAGCGATGACCTTCTCGCTTTCTGCCTCGACAACGCCACCATCCTGAAAATCAATGAAGATGAAATAGGCATTATAGGAGAAGCTGTCGGACTTGAAGACATCAGCGGGGAAAAACTCTTCTCATGGCTCACTGAAAACACAGCGATAGAGACATTGCTGCTCACACGCGGCAAACATGGCTCAGACCTCTTCGTCAAAGATGAAGGCATGATACATGCAGGATGCTCAAACGTAAAGGTTGTAGATACTGTAGGTGCTGGCGATAGTCTATCTGCAGCGTATCTCTTTTTTAGATATGAAAAGTGCCTTCCGAACAAAGAAGCTCTGGAGAAAGCTACAGCGGTCGCTGACTTTGTCGTATCCAGCAAGGGTGCAATCCCTCTCTACAACGCTGCGATGTTCGTATAGTTTTTCTTGTTCTTCATCTAATCTTGTATTACGATGTAAAACAGGAGGCAATATGATTATTTCCTTAAGACTTCCTGATGAAGATGCGCTCCTCTTCAGGAAGTATGCAGAACTGAATAATATGAATCTCTCAGAGATGATAAGGCGTACTGTACTCGCACGCATCGAAGAGGATTTCGATCTAGAGACATATAAAAAAGCCCTGGAAGAATTCAGAGAGAATCCCGAAACTGTTTTGCTGGGGGATTGATATGGCCAGACTTGAATTATCCATAAGAGCAAAAAAAGAGCTCGAGATGATGGACAGCATCACACCCTCTCTCATTACCGGATGGCTGAAGCGTCATGTCATACCCCTTAAAGATCCAAAGGATATAGGAACATCGCTGGGCGGGACGAAAAGATGGCAATACAGAATCGGAGATTACAGAGTTCTGACCAGAATAACAGAGAAGAAAGCCGTAATACTCGCTATCACACATGGCCATGAACTTCCATCTCAGAGTTCGTGGATGCGAGCCAACCCTCCCATTGATGTCTCTCTGTAAAGCGATGGAAGAGCATAGCCTGTCTCCATCATGACCTCAACAACGTCATCAAAGGAAATCTTATGCCTTCCATCACCCATTATCGCATAAGTCGCATGGTCAATAGCTCTCATACAAGCCATGGCATTACGTTCTATGCACGGAATCTGCACCAGTCCCATCAAAGGATCACAAGTCAGCCCCAGATGATGCTCCAGTCCCATTTCTGCGGCATATTCAATCTGCCTGATCGTACCGCCTGTCAGCTGTGCAGCCGCTGCGCCTGCCATTGCACAGGCAACCCCGACTTCTCCCTGGCATCCGACTTCAGCCCCCGATATCGAACCGTTCGTCTTTACAATGTTCCCCACAAGGCCAGCTGTCAGAAGTGCTCTCAATACTCTGATTTCAGGCAGATCGTACTCACGCATCAAGTGAAAAAGCACACCAGGCAGAACTCCGCAGCTTCCACAGGTAGGAGCTGTGACAATCTCACCTCCTCCGGCATTCTCCTCCGAGACAGCCAAAGCATAGGCAAAAGCATGTGCCGCATTTCCAAGAGAACCTGTGAAATCCTTCGATTTGGCATATGCCTGACATGCTTTACGCTGCAGATGCAGGCCACCAGGAAGAACACCTTCTGCTTCAAGCCCTCTTTTTATCGAAGCTTTCATCACACTCCAGACATCCGACATATAGTCAAGGATTTCCTCTCCTTCAAATTCTATTGCCGTTTCCCAGATCTGGTATCCGTTATCATCACAGTACTCAAGAAGCCTGGCCATCGTTCCGACACTTGAATCCGGATAGACATCCTCACCCTTCCTCTCGGATTCTCCCTCTTTGACGATTTTCCCGCCTCCTACAGAGTAATATGTCTCACTGATTCCTTCAGGATCTATCGAAGTGAATGTCAGGGCATTAGGATGAAATGGCTTTGTCTCATCGGGAAACCAGAGTATTTCTGCCTCAATCCCATGTGAAGAAAACACGCTGCGGATAGCTTTATCTGTCAAATGTCCCTTACCTGTTGCAGCAAGAGAACCATACAGACCAGCCCTTACTTTCCTTATACCAGGATTTGAAGATATGAACATCTCGGCAGCATAGCGGGGGCCCATCGTATGAGATGAAGATGGACCATATCCGATACGATATAGCTCTTTCAGGGATTCCATGCCCTGAGTCTAGCATCAATTCACCATACAGGCATAGCTGTTATCATCTGAGAAACCTCACCTTCTTCATCAATAATCACAGTCAGCAGCAGCTTCCTTTCCGCCTCGGCATATCGGTAAACACCTGGATAAAGATAAAACGCTACGGGATCTCCACTGGAAACCTGGACGAATGATGGTACATCAAAACGTTCTGATACCCAGAAACCCTCAGGGATAGACGAAAGACGGAAAGAATGTTTTTCATTCTCTTTTATTCCATAGGAAAGAGTTCCATTGAAAACATCTTCAAGAAAAGCTGTCTCATCCACAGCCTGCAAATCAGGCACAGAATCCATCACATCTTTCATACTCAGTCTTGAAACCGGTTCCGCTCTGTATTCTGCAGCCCTCAGCAGCATAGAAGCGAAAGCTCCATACTCAGGCAGAGCCTGAACATGAGCGTTATCACCGGGTTCGAAGAAAGCCCCGATACCGCCAAGTTCTCCCAGCGGTTCAAAAACAAAAACCCTCAGTCCACCTGCCCGGACAGAGACAGCAGTGCTTCTTTCTCCTTTTGCTATATGCCGGTATCTGACTCTCTCTCCATCAAACCAGGAAAAAGAAAACCAGAGCGATTCGGAACAGGCCTCTTCAAAGGGATGTGTATCAGGAACTGAAACCACAACATCTATCCAGTGTTCATAGGAACATGAAGAAAAAAACAGAATGATAATCAGCAATATAATCCTCATATAAGGATATACGCGTTATCGGGGTGTTTTTGTCACCTTTCTGAGCGAAAGATAGTATCTACGAAGTTCATACAGGATTTTCTGCACCTCTTCTGAACGATAATCTGCATAAGTCCAGGGGAATGCTTCAAAACCCTGACGATGGTATATAAGCGTGACTTCAGCATATAAGGACTGCCCTATTGCGATTCGATGCGCTCTGTTTTTCGTTGTGGCAAGTATCACATTGCTCTCTGTAATAAGCCCCGGATCCAGATTTATGCTTCTCTGTCCAGATGGCGAATGCATAAGCTCTATCTGATCAGTGATGGTCTTGGCGTCGGAGAGCGTATCCGGAGATACAAGAGCATCGAAAGCAATAAAGAAACGCTCTATTCCATCTCCCATCTCAGCATCATAGTAATCTGTAAAGCTGAACGGAATGGAACGAGAAGTAAAAGCAATAGGACCAAAATGTTTCTCTATCGCTTCCCTTACATCCTCAGGGAGGCCCTCTGTAGAGAGAACCCCCATGAAGAGAAGCGCTTTATCATAAGGCTTTGGAATCATCCGATCACCGATGTATAGGTGCCGAGAACACGGAAAGAGACCGCTTTCTCTTTAATCTCAGCAGCCAATTCTTCGAATGTCTTCATATCTGCAGGCAGCTGGAGCTCGACAAAGAAGAGATACTCCCAAGGCTTGCCAGGAATCGGACGTGATTCAAGCTTTGTCATATTCACTCCTTTATCAGCAATAGTGCGGAGAATATCCATAAGAGAGCCAGGCTCATCTGAAACTGAAAAGGAGAGAGCTGCTTTATCAGGCTTTGATTGTGACCTGAAAATTTCCGCATTTTCCTCACGTGCCAGAATATAGAAACGTGTGTAGTTAGAGGCATCTGTCTCTATACCCTGCCTCAGAATCTCCATACCGTAATAGCGGGCAGCAGGAGCTCCTGCGATAGCTGCAACAGACTTATCATTCAAACCAGAGATGTATTCCACCGCACCAGCTGTATCAAAGAAAGGCACACGCTCAGCTTCTGGCAGTTCCTTATCGAGGAATGCACGGCACTGCTGCAAGCCCTGTGGATGTGAATAGACCTTCTTTATATCTTCCATCCTGGTTCCAGGATTGACTATGAGATTATGCATTACCCTTACCTGCTGTTCGCCGACAACAGTCAGTTCAGGATGCATGGCAAGAAGATCAAGATTGTCATAAACAGTTCCGCCCAATGTATTTTCTACAGGGAGCACAGCGTATTTGGCTTCTCCCGCAGAAACAGCATCGAAGGCATCCGAGAAGTTATGGCAGGCAAGCATTACAGCATCCTCATCGAATGATCTTCTTGCTGCCAGTTCAGAGAATGCCCCCCTTACACCCTGGAATGCAACTACAACACCAGCTGCAGGAGCTTTCCTTTCCTCATCTTTGCTCTTCATGCTCTCAGGAAGAACTCTTGGAATTTTCTCAAGGCTCTTTCCAACAACCGGACAAAGTGCCTGAATGTCATGAACAAGCTTCTTGAACTGAGAAGGATAAAGCGACTGCGGACCATCTGAAAGAGCCTTCTCAGGACAGTTATGCACCTCAACAATTACACCGGAAGCTCCAGATGCAACAATTGCCAGGCTCATCGGAGCAACCATGTCTCTGATACCTGTAGCATGGGAAGGATCCCCGATTACAGGCAGATGCGTAAGCTTCTGGACAACAGGAATCGCAGAGCAGTCAAGTGTATTTCTGGTAGCTTTCTCATATGTCCTGATGCCTCGCTCACAAAGCACAACCTGATCTGTACCGGAAGCCATCAGATACTCAGCAGCCATCAGCCACTCTTCAATTGTAGCGGCCAGGCCTCTTTTAAGCAGAACAGGCATTCCTGTCTTTCCGACCTCCTTCAGGAGTTCGAAGTTCTGCATATTCCTTGCCCCGATCTGGAACATATCCACATATTCAGACATCATGGCAACATCACCAGGGGAGACGACCTCGGAAGTGATAGGCATATCGAAAGCATCACCTGCTTTTCTCAGAATCTTCAGCCCTTCTCCTCCAAGCCCCTGGAATGCATAAGGACTTGTCCGGGGCTTGAAAGCTCCGCCTCGGAGCATTACAGCCCCCGCTTCCCTGACGCTTTCAGCAATTGCCATAACCTGATCATAGCTTTCTACAGCACAAGGACCTGCAATGACACAGACACGGTTTCCACCGATTTTAACCTTTCCTACCTGTACAATCGTGTCCTCTTTCTTCATCTCACGGGAGGCCAGTTTATAAGGCTTTGAGATAGGCACGACTGAACTGACTCCAGGCATAAGCTCAACAGTACGGGGATCTATGGAAACTTTTCCTACAGCACCAAGAACTGTATCCTGCTGTCCAACGATTTCTTTTACGATAAAACCCTTCTCGGAAAGGAAGGATCTTACTTTATCTTTTTCCTGTGGTGTAATACCCTGCTTTAGGATGACAATCATATGGAAAACGCTAGCTTTTCCTGAGAATTTGGTCAACGAATTGCCATGCTTGATGAGAAATATATCGATACAATCTTCACTTCTTTTTCTGCTGCACTTGCAGAACAGGGAGCACCGCTGCCCTCTGTAAGCCAGATAGCTGAAGAAGACAATGATCCTTATAGGATTCTTGTCTCTACGCTCATAAGCCTGAGAACAAAAGACGAGGTAACGCTCTCAGCCTCCCTGCGCCTTTTTTCCATTGCTCCAGATATCGAGACACTCGCTTCACTGGATGAAAACACAATAGCAGATGCCATCAGACCGGCAGGATTTTTCCGCAGAAAAGGCAGCCAGCTGAATAAGATTGCCCAGATTATAGTCAACGAACACAACGGTAAAGTCCCCTGCGAGATGGAAACTCTTCTTTCTCTTCCGGGGGTTGGGATAAAAACAGCCTCTCTGGTATTGAACCTGGGCTATGGCATCGATGCCATCTGCGTTGATTGTCATGTACATGAAATCGTAAACAGACTGGGATGGGTTAAGACGAAAAGCGCAGAGGAGACAGAGAAAGAGCTTAGAAAAATACTGCCCCAGCGCTTCTGGATATCTCTCAATGAGCTCCTTGTACGCTATGGGCAGAAGATCTGTACACCTGTCTCTCCGTTCTGTTCCCTCTGTCCAGAGAACAGAAGATGTCCTAAAAACGGCGTTCAGAGAGAACGATGATTACTTATTGCCAAGCTTGCGGACAGCAGGGGTGGCAACACGATAGATGCAGTAAAGAATCAGAAGATGATAGATAAAGCCTTCAAGCCATGTAAACCATTCATCTCCATTAAGATTGCCAAAACCATAGATGAAATCATCGAGAATGATGTAGATTACCCAGGCTATCAGAACAACAAGCGTGGAAATCTTCACAAAAGAACCCTTTATTCCTCCGATGAATGACGGGATAATGAGAAGAAGTCCTGCTACCAGGAGCACAACGCCAACGATGATGCGGAATACTTCATCGAGTTCGTCATAAAGTGCATTACCGCCAAAATCTGCGATACCCTCGATACCGATTATGACGAAAAGAAGACCTACAAGTATCTTGAGGATAAAATCCCCGCTAACCTTGCTAGTTGCCATTTTCCACCTCCATAAGTGTTTATTAGCATCATCATTCTATCTGAACATATAGAGTTGGTTAAGCATCTTTCATCTGACATTTCTCCGATAGATGATTATCGAAATAGCAGCTGTTATGAACTCTGTTATCCAGAAAGATGACCAGACACCATCGGGACCAAGTCCTAATATGCTGGAAAGAATATAAGCGACTGGAATAATGATGATTATATACCGGCAAAGAGAAATCCAGAGAGAAGGCATACCTTTACCCAATCCTTCAAGAGCACCAGATGCCGTCACAGAAACCGAAGAAATCACAAAACCTATGCTGATGATCTTAATCGCTCTGGCTCCTGCTTCAATAGTCTCCGGATTTGTCGTGAAAAGCGCAACAAGAGACCGAGGAATAAAAAGAGAGAGAAGTGTACCGACGAACATTATCGCAGCACACATTATAAGCACTGAGACAAAGATCCTTCTGACTCTGCCTCTTTCCCCAGCCCCATTATTATATCCTATGATCGGCCTCATCCCTTGAATGAATCCACTTGCAGGGAGATAGAGGAATGTCTGAAGCTTATAGTAAATTCCGAGCACAAGCGTATAAGTATCGGAATAAGAAGCAAGCATGGCATTGAATGCCGATACAAGTACAGATGGAAGCGCGATGTTGAGAGCCGCAGGTATTCCGATAGAATAGAGACTGACAGCCATCTTCCGTTCGGGCTTCAGGAATTTACTTCTGATCCTCACACTCATAGGCCGGATAAAATAGACTGCCAGATAAATCAGAAGCGAAATAAGCTGTCCAAGCCCTGTGGCAAACGCAGCTCCCTCGATACCCCATTCAGGAAAAGGACCGATTCCAAATATGAAGAGAGGATCAAGGATTATATTCGCAATACACCCGGCTGCAAGCGCAACCATTGAGACTTTCATCCTGCCAACAGCCTGAAAGATTTTCTCGAATGTTATTCCAGGCAGATTTATCAATGTAAAGGAAAAGACTACGGTCGAATACCGCACTCCCATAGATACAATGTCCTCTGATGAAGTGAAAGAAGAGAGGAATGCTGGCATTATAGCTATACAGCAGACTGTCAGTACCAAAGAATGAATGACTGCAAGAAAAAGTCCTTGCGATGCAGCTTTGTCAGCATTTTCGCCATTACCAGCACCACTATGGAAGGCAATCACTGCATTAATGCCGACTCCGAATCCGACAGCTATTGAATGTACCAGATTCTGAATCGGGAATACCAGTGAAAGCGCTGTCATAGCATCCTCACTGATTTTAGCGACAAAATAGCTGTCTACGATGTTGTAAAGCGAATTCACAAGCATCGAAAAGACCATCGGAAGCGACATTGAAAGAATCAGTGGAGTCACTTCCCTTGTCCTCATGAAATCATTGCTGAATGTTCTTGTTTCCATTTTCCAGATCCGATGAGTGTGGCGAAAAGGTGATCTACATCAGGAAAAATCCACTCTCAGTTTTCGTGCTTTCTATATGGGACAGCTCCTTTTGTTCTGTCAATCCCCTCCGGCTGTTGTCTTTCTTCCCGTGTTCGCTATATTTTCTGCAGATATAGGAGCAGAAATGATCAGGCTGGCAGTTTTTCTAGGTAATCCAGGTAAAGAATACAAAGAAACAAGACATAATGCAGGTTTTTTATTTGCTGACTATCTCTATCCTCTCTCTTCCTGGAAAATGAAATTCCACTCTATGTTCACTGAAGAGGACGGTATCAGAATACTGAAACCGATGACAATGATGAATCTCTCTGGAACTGCTGTTTCAGAAGCCGCCTCCTTTTATAAGCTCAAAAGCGATGAAATACTCGTCATCCATGATGATCTGGAACTACCTCTGGGAAAGGCTAAACTCCAGAAAGGAGGAGGACTCCAAGGTCATAATGGACTGAGGAGCATAAAGGAAAGGCTGGGGACGGATGCTTTCTATCGTCTGAGAATAGGCATAGGACGTCCTGTACATGGAGATGTGAGAATCTATGTCACTTCTCCGTTCAAACAGGATGAGAAAATACTGCTCTCCACTCTTTTTGGCAAAATGCATGACGTAATGAAGGATCCTGTCAAGGAAAGGGAATTCTCATGAGTACTGGGTACATAGCAGCTCTCATCACTGTCACAATCTGGGGCCTGACTTTTGTATCGACAAAGGTTCTTCTGCTTTCGCTTACACCAGTGGAAATACTCTTCGCACGCTTCCTTGTAGGCTTTGCAGTCCTTTTTGCGGCTTCACCGCATTGCCTGAAGTCAAAAGGCTGGAAAGAAGAGAAATACTTCATTGCCGCAGCCTGCACAGGCGTCTTCCTGTACTATTTTCTCGAGAATGTCTCCATGCTCTGGACCAGTGCTTCAAACGCAGGTGTAATTGTCTCCACAGCACCATTCTTCACAGCCCTGTTCTCATCAGAAAGAAAAACGAAGTGGTTCTATGTTGGTTTTGCTGCTGCAATCATCGGCATTGCCTTAATGAGCTTTGGTTCCCTGGAAGTATCGAAAAGCAGCCTTCTGGGAGATTTTCTTGCCCTCGGAGCCGCTGCCGTCTGGGGGCTTTACGCAGTCCTGACGAAAAAGATAGCAACATTCGGATACTCTGGGATCCAGACAGTACGGAGATCTTTTCTTTATGGCTTGGTCCTAATAGCAATTCCCCTCATCTTCTGGAATGATTTCTCAAAGGAAAGAGCATTGTTCTCCGCTCAGATCATACTCAATATTCTCTTCCTTGGCATTGCAGCTTCCGCACTCTGCTTTGTTCTGTGGAATGTGGCAGTAAAGCAGCTTGGGGCTGTCAGAACAAGCGTATTCATCTATCTGACACCGGTCATTACAGTTATTGCCTCTGCCGTTCTTCTGGGAGAAAGCATCACCATTCTCTCTGCACTTGGTACCTTTCTTGCTCTTTTTGGATTATTCCTCTCAAGCTCAAAGTAAAAATATTCACACCTTCTTCATCTTGTGTATCAGAAAAAGCCTCACTAACGCTTAAAAACGGAGTATTATCTATGGTAAGATAGTTAATATACAAAAAAAGAGGGTACAAGGATGGAAAAAAGGGATTTGAGAATCCCCCTGCTCACAAGGGAGAGAATAAAGATAAACACACCGGTCTTTCCGACCGATGAAAGTCTCGATCTTCTCTATAGAGAGGCTTCTCTGCTTGCCTACAGATATAATACAGAATTGAAAAAGAACGGAGCTGAAAGCGGTTTTGTCTCGCCAGGAAAACTGCACGCATCTGCGGTGCTTCATCTGATTTACCAGATTGTACTGACGGCACGTATGAGTGATGGTCATAATGATTTCTTCACACGCCGCATTGCCACAGTTGCCTCCAATGACGAGCTTTCCAATGCCCTTTCCTTCTATGCAAAGACGTTCCCGTCTCCTGCTCTGGAGGAAAAGAGACCGGATTCCGCTACAAGAATGACAGAAGATATGAGAGGATTCTTCATTCATCAGGTGCTTCTGCAGAATCCAGCTCTTCTGGCTGCTTCAAAACCCTTTGTCTCTCCAGATCAGATTGTATATCCACCGGAGTGCAAAGCACTTTCAAGCATCCTTTCATCGTTTGTAAAAGATGATCTGAGGAACGGGAAACCAAATACTGACGACATCTTCACCATGCTGCAGCTTCCTGCCAGGCTCTACCCTAATTCACTGGAAGACCAGATAAGGTACATTCTCAGAGAATGGAGTGCATTCCTGCCGTTCGAATTGATAAGACTGCTGCAGACATCTCTCGATTACATTCACGAAGAAGAGAAAGACAGAGGCGGTACAGGCGGAGGCGGTGGCCAGACACATGTGATTGACTATTCGGAGAGTGAACTGAATGAATATGAGGCATTCTCTGACGACTCGAACTGGATGCCTCGTGTTGTGATGATGGCTAAGTGTACTCTTGTCTGGCTTGACCAGCTTTCCAAGCAATATAAGAGGGATATATCAACACTTGACCAGATTCCAGATGAAGAGCTCGACCTCCTTCGCGATAGGGGCTTCACAGCGCTCTGGCTTATTGGCCTCTGGGAGCGTTCAGATGCTTCCAAGAGAATAAAGAACCTTTGCGGAAATCCCGATGCAGAAGCTTCAGCATATTCCCTGAAAGATTATGAGATTTCACATATTATCGGGGGATGGGCAGCCCTGGATAACCTACGTGAAAGATGCAAGAAGCGAGGAATCCGTCTCGCTTCAGATATGGTTCCGAACCATACAGGTATCGATGGAAACTGGGTCTATGAGCATCCTGATTACTTTGTCCAGCAGGACTGGCCTCCATTCCCATCATACACATACAATGGTCCTGATCTTTCCAATAACCCTGATTATGAAGTGAAGATAGAGGATCACTATTACAACAGAACCGATGCAGCTGTTACCTTCATGCTGCGTGACAAAAGAAGTGGGCAGACCAGATATATCTTCCATGGCAATGATGGTACATCGATGCCCTGGAATGACACAGCGCAGCTGGATTATCTCAATCCAACGACAAGAGAGGCTGTCATGCAGAAGATTATCCACGTTGCCAAGAATTTTCCGATCATACGCTTCGATGCTGCAATGACTCTGGCCAAACGTCATATCCAGCGCCTCTGGTATCCAAAGCCAGGACATGGTGGAGATATAGCAGGCCGAGCAAGATATGCCATGAGCGATGAAGAGTTCAACAACCGTATTCCACAGGAATTCTGGAGAGAAGTCGTAGACAGGGTTGCAGTCGAAGCCCCTGATACGCTCTTGCTTGCAGAAGCTTTCTGGATGATGGAAGGATACTTTGTCAGGACTTTAGGCATGCACAGAGTCTACAACTCTGCTTTCATGAACATGCTGAAGAATCAGGAGAACCAGAAGTACAGACTCGGCATAAAGAATACTCTAGTATTTGAACCAGAAATCCTTAAGCGATATGTCAACTTCATGAATAATCCTGATGAAGAAACAGCAATTGCTCAATTCGGAGATGGGGATAAATATTTTGCAGTCTGTACTCTTCTGGCAACGCTTCCAGGCCTGCCAATGGTAGGACATGGCCAGATTGAAGGTTACCATGAGAAGTATGGAATGGAGTACAAGAGAGCTTATTACAACGAACAGCCAAATCTCTCTCTTGTAGGAGAACATTATCGTAGGATTTTCCCTCTCTTCAGAAGAAGATATCTCTTCTCCGGTGTCGATTACTTCCAGTTCTTTGACTGCTATAACCAGAATGGCGGCGTGGAAGAATCAATCTATGCCTTTGTCAACGGTGTTGATAACGAGAAGACACTTATCCTCGTCAACAATCAGTATGAAAGATGCGGAGGAACGATAAATATATCAGTTCCTAAACTTAAAAAAGAGAAAGACAGCAGGACAACTGTGACAACAAAACTTGCTGACAGCCTCAGTCTTTCTTTCGGAGGACGCAACTATGCCCTCTTTGATTGCTTCTCCGATGGTCTGACATACATAATCCCATCCATCCAGCTTTATGATGAAGGTTTCTCATTCTCGCTTAATGGCTATGAAGCTAAAGTCTATTGGAACATCAGGCAGGTGGAAGATACAGATGGCAGCTATGAGAAACTGTGGAGAATGTATGGCAGAAAAGGCATCAGGAATATCTCAAGAGCTGTTGCACTGCTTCGCCTTGAACCTCTCTTCAAAGCCATGGAAATGCTCAGATCAGAAGAAACTCTGAAGCATATTTCCGACATGCTTGCCGGCAGACTCTCAAAGCAGGGAGAAAGAGAACTGCTTCTTTCTATCGCAGAGTGCTATACCACTATTCCTGAGGTATATAACACCCTTGATGAACCTGCAAAGGGGCAGATCAATGTCAAACCGGAAGAAGTTGAGCCCAAACCGATGATCAAACTCATCCGAACGCTCTCTTCCCTTTTCACAGGGAAAAAGAGCAAGGCATTCCCTGCCTGGGCTTCTTCTGATAATGCACTTGCACTGACAATAGCAGCCTCATTAGTACTGCATCCCTTCTCATCTACTCTTGATATAAGAGGTGCAATGGAAGAAACAGACAGGCTCTTGGTGGATGCATTCTTTGAGTATGAATTCAATGAACTCGGTTACAATGAGAACGAAAGAAGAATCGTCACACATGGTGCTGCTATTCTTGTCGCTGCAGCCAAGTGCTGGCAGAAAGATATGAGCGCCATAGAGCTCTTCACGCAGATCATGAATGATGAAGGTGTCCAGAATCTCACTCAGTGCAATGAGTATCAGGGAGAAATCTGGTACAACAAAGAGCAGATGCAGCGTACTATCCTGCTGTCAGCCCTTTCGTTCGCACTTCTGCCAAAGGCTAAGGATTTCAATCCTGATAGCTACATAAAGACTCTTATGGAGAAAGAACAGCAAAGTGGTTATAAGCTGCGATCTTTGCTCCGTTCAGAGAAAAAGGAGAAAGAAGAGGAATGACTCTTGCAATGCAATATCTTATATAACAAGGAATTGCATCTGATTAAAACAACAGCATCTCTTACCGGCCAACATTGACTACAGGTAGGAGGTGCTGTATTCTTTTATCTATGAAAACGTGGATCACATATATCGCTGCGCTCCTTATGGGACTATCTTCAGCGATGCTGTTCGGAACATTCCCCCAGACAGCTGATATTCTTTCCGCTGTCTCCACATATCTTATAAATCTTAGTGTTTTTATCGCTGTTCCTGTATTATTCATAACATTTGCTTCTGGAACAGCTTCATTAATGAAAGACAGGAGAGGAAGAAAAGTTGCTTTATTCTCAATTCTTTGGGCTGTCGTAACAACAATCTTTCTCTCTCTGGCAGCTGTACTGATATATACTATCAGGCCAGTAAGTTTCCCTGTGACAAGCACTGCGGGAAGCGCACCGGGTACACTCATTACGCATGCAAGCTACATGCTTGGGAGCTCTGAAAGCGCTCTTTATCCTTTAAATGCCATCTGGTCTATTGCTTCAGCAACACGTTTCATTGTTCCTGTGGTCATCATTGCATGGATTTTAGGCCTAGCTCTGAAGCCCTCCGCTGATATAATCCGTCCAGCTTACACAGTAATGAATTCATTTTCCGAAGTGATGTATAGAATATCGAGGACATTTACAGTACTTGGTTTCTTTATCATCTACATTGCCTCGGCTTCATTCTTTGCAGAGCTTTATGAGGAGAAAACTGTCATCGCCTCACCTGCGTATGCTATTCTTACAGCACTGGCTGTTGCTATAGCTCTGCTTTTCCTCATCCCTTTCATCTATGCAATATTCACAGGCTTTAAGAAGAATCCTTACAAAGCAATTTATCGCTCTCTTGCTCCTGCCCTCTTCAGCTTTGTAACAGCCAATACAATTGCAGCGCTTCCGGCATCAGAAAGCATCGCCAGACAGAATCTTGGCGTGCAGAAGCGCATAGCTTCCACAACAATCCCTCTTCTCTCGATCATCGGCAAAGGAGGAAGTGCCATGGTCTCTGTAATCGCACTTCTGTCCCTTTTCCAGGCAACTACCGGTGAAATACCATCTGCAACTGTCTCCGCCGCTGTTGCGGCTGTCGCTGCTGTTATCTCCTTTGTTTCTTCAGCCGCAATAGGCACAGAAGCTCTGGTTATAGCAGTAGTGACATTGCAGATTCTCGGAATCAATCTGTATGGAGCTGAAAATGCTCTCATAGCTTTCTCACCGATTATCTGCGGAGCCGGTGCTTGTATTGATACACTTCTCTCTTGCATAGGAAGTTCTATAGCAGCTGCTGCTATTGAAACCGATGTGGAAGTACCTTATAAGGATATAATCTGATGGCGGATGGAAAGAGGAAAAAACAGTTTTCATTCTCTCTTGTAATGCAGTTTCTGATTTCCATAATCTATGCCGCAATGCTTATTCATATAACGGCAGTGCTCCTAGAAAGCAGAACAGAAGGCTGGTTCATATATATTCTGATATACCTTCCTCAGTTGGTAATCATCATCTCTTCCCTTATTTTTCTTTTCATCCTCAGGCTCAGACATAGAACGCACAGCATAGACAGTACTCTTCTACCACTGCTTTTTGCATTCATCGCACTTGAAGCTACGATGCTGGTTCCCCTTTATACAGAACTTACCGGTATAACAATACTTGCACCAAATGCTGTCATAATCATAGAACGGTTCGCAATGCTGGCCGCAGCTGTTGTCTTCGTTTTCACTGCTATCCAATATTATGGAACGAACGCCTCAAGACTTAAGCTTTACCTGACACTGACTATAGGTGCGGCACTTTACCTGGCACTGGCAGCACCACTTAATACAGGTACAACTGATTTAGCAACGCTTACTGTCTTCTCATCTCCGTATGATGCATTGATCCTTGCTTCTCTTGTCTGCATTTATCTTGTCTCAATAAGTACTTATATCGCAGCTGTTGCCAAAGACAGATCTACGCATAGCATCAGCAGAGCCTCTGCATTCATATTGATGATGCTTGGTAATTTCTTCTCAATGAGCAATGAAGTTATCCCTTCTGTCATTTCAGCTGTAATCTATGTAATCGGAATCATATTATTGACATCATCCTCAAAGAATACTTTCTGATAATATTCTCACAAAAAGTTATCAAAAAGCATGGCTTAGAGCGTATTAACCTTATAGAAGCATGCAGTGCTTCTAAAGGTGGCAATATGAACAAAACACTGATGAGCGATGAGGAGAAAAAGAAGATCCTCAGCGAGCTCTGCCTCAT
>CALXLB010000005.1 GCA_944389085.1 uncultured Spirochaetaceae bacterium | reverse complement strand
TCTGGATAAGATAGTAAAAAAATCCCTGCAATGGGGGCTTAATGAGCCTCCTCTCTAATTGCCTATCTTTCATCTCTGCATATTCATGCAGCAATTACGCTTTAGTCAGAGTTTTGAAAAAACCTCTACAATATATTAATTATTATCATTGTGACAGTTGGCGTTTTTCCATTGTAATGTAAATCGATTTAGGGCAAGCTCTGTATATGAGCAGAAGATTCATAGTCGGGGATATACATGCGCACTTTTCACTGCTGGAAGAAGTTCTCAGGAAGGCAGCGTTCAATAAAGCGGAAGATACACTCTACTCTGTCGGAGACTTTGCAGACAGAGGGCCCGAGCCAGTAAAGACGCTCGATTATCTCATGAGTCTCGGCTCATGTTTCCGCCCCGTTCTTGGCAACCATGATGCCTGGCTTGAGTCATGGCTCTTTACTGATGATCCTGATCCATGCTGGTTTTACAGCAATGGGGGAAACATTACAGTATCGGAAATAAGCAGACAGACGAAAGAATGGAGAAACAAGCTGCAGGAATGGCTTTCAATGATACCTCTTATCCGGATTGAAGAGAGGGACATCATCATCCATGGCGGTATTCCCAGAAACATGGATGAATCCGAACTGGAAGCAATCGCTGCAGAGAAACGTCCCGTTCCGCTTTGCCTATCAGAAAGGGAAATGCTTGATCTGATGAGCCTACGGCTTGATCTGACTCCATACAGAGACCTTGAAGCCTTCTACTGGGACAGGGAATACCTTCTCTCCGCAAGGAATGAAGGAAAACCGCAAATTGACTGCAGGACGATGAAAGACATGACATTAAAGCCTCTTGAAACAGAGAAGAACATCTGGATCGGCCATACTCAGCTATACAGGACAGGACGCCCTTTCCATTCAGAGAAATATCATCTCTATGCCATTGATACAGGATGCGGAAGCGGCAGAGGCCCGCTTACGCTGATTGATATGGACTCATTGGAATACTGGCAGGCATTTCCTGCAACCATTTGACACTTTCGCCTCTCTCATGATAATCGCTTGCAGTATGGAATCTGAACTGACAACGCAAAGCATCGGAAAGCTTTATACAAAGTATCTTATACCCTCAATCGGTGGAGCATTGGCCACATCTGTATACAGTTTTGTTGACACGATAGCAGTAGGACAGGCATGCGGCCCGGAAGGAGCTGCCGCAATAGCTGTCATCAACCCGTATTTTGCTCTCATGTGCTTTGCTGGAATGCTTTTCGGCATCGGAGGTTCTGTTCTGATGAGCCACGCTAAGGGCGAAGGCATGACCGAAAGAGCCTCCAGTCTCTTTTCCCTGTCTCTGTATCTTCTCGTTGGTACAATCATTATCTGCTGGAGTCTATCAGCTGTTTTTCTGGATGAAATACTGATTTTCAGCGGTGCTGATTCAGAGCTGCTGCCATATGCAAGAGCATATATAATACCTATCGTAATTGCCTTTCCATTATTTGCCTTGAATATGTTCCTTGCACCGATGGTAAGGTATGATGAAAGACCACAGCTTGTATTGAAAGCTGTCCTTGTCGGAGGTTGTTTCAACATCTTCGGAGACTGGTTCCTTGTCTTTCCTATGGGAATGGATATGATGGGAGCAGGACTTGCGACAGCAATAGGAGCACTGATACAGACAGTAATCCTCCTCACACACTTCATAGGAAAACATTCCACTCTGAAGCTGACAAAAGGCAGGAATATTATCCCGGACACGAAACGCATCTTCGCAACAGGCTTCGGTGCAAGCATCCTCGATGTCGCGATTGCAGTCCTTACCATTGCCATAAACAGGCAGACAATGAAATATGGCGGACGTGATGAGCTTGCAGTACTTGGCGTCATAATGACGATATCATTCCTATTGCAGCATCTCTACGCAGGAGCCGGACAGGCTGTACAGCCGATTGCTTCCACAAATTTCGGAGCTGGCCTAAAAGAACGGGCATGGAAATCATTTACATATCTTATCTGGACATCCATAGCCTTCGGGTTCTTATCCACAGCTGTATGTTGTCTGCTCCCCAAAGGGATTCTTTCGCTCTTTATGGATACGACAGAAAGTGTTATGGCAATAGGCCCGCATATTGTAATCATCTACTCGCTGTCATTCCTTCTGATGGCATGCAACATCAATATAGTCTTCTTCCTGCAGAGCATGCTGCACCCGTTTCCTGCCCTACTCTTCTCACTTTCAAGGGGAGTTGTCATCAGCGGAATACTGCTTTTCATACTTCCGCTCTTCTTCTCAGTCGATGGAATACTCTGGGCAATGGTACTTGCTGAAGTGATTACGTTCATCATCGCATTCCCATATACCCTAGCAGTAAAAGGAAAGACAGCGAATTAGAGCGTGCAATATTTTGAAAATCATTATTCCCTTTTAGAGAGTAATGAAGACTTCTTGCATTTGTAATGGTAGAATCATTGCGGAGGGTCTTATGAGAAGATTGCTTTCGGCTATTGCTGTTCTCATAATCGCATTGCCACTCTCAGCTTCGTACATCACGGCAGCTGTCGGCAATGAACTGTATATCATCGATGACAAAACGGGAGATGCCATCTGGCGAATCGAGGATGGAAAACGCTATCCAGTCAAAGACGGAAGCACAGAGGACGAAGACTTTCCTGTTCTTTCCGTGACGGGGAATTTAAGCAAATACGATCTCGATTATGATCTGAAAGCTAAATTCACCGATTCATCAATCTATGTGCACTTCGAGATTTCCAAAGGAGAAAAGGCCATGGACCCAGTCATTGATGAGATGATTGACAGCACTTCCTTTTTCTATCTCTCATGTTATGACAAAGACGGCTTCCTGCTTACAAAAGAGAAGATAACTCTCGATGGCGTAACAAAATTGGTGGATGATTACGACAATCCCACTGGTCTTTATGTTGATAAGGAATTCAATGGTTCTGCAGATATCAGAAAGCTCGCTGACTACATAAGATGCACTTATTCAATAAGCGGGGATATCACACCGGCAGTACTTCTTCTCAATATTCCTTACTGGCTCACCGGTTCATGGTCTTCCAATTACGATACATTCAAATTCACGGGAAACGACCTGATTTACAATGATGAGTCAATAAGAACGGAAGCAGCAGAGTGGATGAGAAATGGAGAGGAGGATATCATCCATGATCTCCTGACGGCAGAGAGCTATGAAATAGTACTGGACACTGATTCCATAAAATTCACGAAAACAGATAATCCTGACCTCATCCTTGTTAACGATGTAGGTGATGAATATTTCATTCTCAGAGATGGTGCAGAATTAACACTCGAACCATTTGATGAAATCCCCGAGTGGCTTATAGGAGATTGGGAAATACTCGGTGAGGATGAAGCTATATCATTCACAGATAATGATATGCTGACAGAGATCTATTCAGCTTACGGGCCATATTCATTGAAGGAAGGATTCTCATATTACTACCTCGATAGCGCAGGAAAAGCTACTATCTCCGATTCACTCTCTGCCGATACTTATTCAATAGCATTCGAAGACGAAAGTGAAACGGGGAATCTCTCTTTCACAAAATCAAGCATTGATGATTTCGTAATCGTGAATGCTCTTTCAGTGTATGACGGGGACTTCGTCACAGAATCTGCTCTGTTAGTGCGTCCGGGGAGCATATCCAAGGCGACGCTTGATGAAATACCCGAGTGGCTGAAAGGCACATGGACGGACAATAAAGCTATGACGAATATCATCGTCGAAGATAGAGACATCCTCGATAATGCAGCCTCTCTCCTCGATAAAGCCATCAGTGACTTCATTGCTCATGGAGGCAGCACGGTCATAACTGACAGCATAAATGAAGATGGAAGCTACAGTGTCGTTACAGAACAGATTGAAAGGGTATTCTCAGAGACTAATGATCCAAATGTCATAGAGCTGAAGACAGTAATCAATGGTGTTGAATCCCCTTCCTGTTTCCTTGTAAAAGAAGGGACAGTTCCAGATTTCGGCAAGCTCGATGAAATCCCTGAGTGGCTTATTGGTTCCTGGTATAATCCTGAGATCGAAGTTTCTTTCAATGGAGGAGATGCTTTTATCAACGGTGAATCTGCAGCAGGTCTTCTCAGGAATTCATTCTATAATAATGCACAGCTTGCTGAGCTTGATGATCAAATTGAAGACGATGGAAGCTACACCATCTCTGCGGGAAACTATAAATATACATTCTCATCCACTGATAACCCCGCTCTGATGAAAGCAACTGATACATCCGGTACTTCTTACCTCTTTGCAAAAGAAGGAATGGAAAACACACTCTCCTTCCTCGACGAGATACCTCTGTGGCTTATCGGAGAGTGGGAATGCAAGGCTTCTGAATGGGATTTTGCAATCACAGAGAATGATTTCTCAGATACTGAAACACCATCATGGAACGGCAAAGCGCTCGATGAATATCTTACGACTGGCACTGCAGATCTTTCTGATTCCTATCTCAGAGGCTCATATACCATAGTAACACCGGAAAAGAAAATCATGTTCAGCAGAACAGGTTCTCCAGATAATCTCATGGTAGCTGTCACAGAAGATGGAAACACAACTTATATGGAAGCTATAAGAAAGTAATGCGTGGTATCGGGGCAGCTTACCTGCCTCGATACTTTGTCAGTCCGCAATGATCCTGCTTATAGCGTATAACGGATAGATCAGAAGCCTATCCATCGTACCAAAATTCTCAAGTGATGTCCTTATGCCATATGAATCTGGATGTTTCTCAAGAAACGCCCAGAGACTTTTCATACCTCCCTGAACTCTTGCTTTTACTTCAACAGGAACAATCGCGGCACCTCGTTGAATTACGTAATCAATTTCTGCAATACCTCGATTTGTTTTATCAGCATCGCGGGTCCAGAAATACAATTCAGGCTTGATATAAGAAGGCAAAGCTTTCATCAGCTCAAGCCCAGCGAAAAGCTCTCAGACGTTGCCGATGTTTAGACTGTTGAAATCCGTCTCCAGCGTGAATTGCGAAACATCCAATCCTGCTGCACTGAGATAAAGACCGGTATCGCTAAAAAGGACTTTTTTCCGATTATGGTTGACTGATGCCGCAATTGGAAGAGATGAACAGGCAGAGGCATAGACAATTCCAAGAAGTCCTGCATCCGAGAGAATCTTAAGTCCTTTGGAAATAGTGGAAGAATCGAGATTGGGAATGGTATTCTTATTATAAGAAATCTGAGATCCGACCCTGCTAATGGCAAACCTGAAAATCATTGTCAGAATTTCTGCGGGAATTTCTTTGTCATATTTATAAAAATCATCATACAAAGATGTAAGGATGTCATTATGAACAAACCGTGCCTGCAGGATGCTTTTTGTTTCCATGTATCGTGTTACAGCCTCTGGCATTCCACCAACAACAATGAAAATCTTCATCAATTCCAGTAGTTTCTGATGCGCCACATCAGAAAGTGGATTATCCACATCTGCTTTTTCTATAGAGGCAAGAAGTATTTTTTCATCCAGTGCATTCAGAAATTCAGCAAAAGAAAGCGGTTTCATGAAAAGACTTGTAATTCTGCCAACACCAAAGGAAGGAATTCTATTAAGTGCAAATTCCAGAAAAGACCCCGCTCCTATGACATGCAAATCAGGACGTTCCTCATAGAAATACCTCAATGCCTGTATAGCTTCAGTACACTCCTGCAATTCATCGAGGAATAACAATGATTCTCCTTCTATTAAGGGAATCCCTGCAAATTCCTCAAGTTCAGCTGAAATGCGTTTTATGTCCAGATTCCCTCTGAATATCTTTTTTGCTTCTGGCATCTTTTCAAAGTTGATTTCTATGAAATATCTGAAATTCCTTCCCATCATTCTGATAGATGATGTTTTTCCACATTGCCTTACACCACGGATGATAAGGGGTTTTCTATATTCAGAATCTTTCCATGAAAGCAAATCGGAATCTATTTTTCTGGTAATATACACTTATTATTTCCTCTCTAAGGAATTACATTCAAGATTTTAAATATTGCAAAGAAATAATTATAAAAATATGCAAGAGTTGCAAAGAAATAAATAGGCCAAAATAATGGAATTGCAAAGAAATAATTTATTTTCAAGTCAATATAAGGAAGTGGAAGCATGGGACTGGTTTTGGCCAGCCCCAGCTCTTTCATTCAGCCATGCCATCTGTGATGATAGCAGGGTGAGGTGAATCGATTGCTGTAAGATACATCAGAGTGTAGATGTGCTGCGAAAGCTGTATCCGTTCTGTTATGAGAGTAATCTCATCCTGGATTACTTTCAGCTCTGCCTGAAGGACACTGCTATCAGAGGAGGAACCAAGAGAAAGCGATGTTCTTTCCTTTTCAGCTTTCATCTCATCCAGATCAAGCTGCATCTGGGCAAATGCTATCTTCTCCTTTGAAAGCTTTGCTGCATTGTATGATGATATCACATTGGATTCGATAGTACGGATAGCACTCTCCTTATCGATATTCGCTTCCGCTATTGAGCTATCGGCCCTCTTGATATCATTCATCTTCTTGCCGCCATCCCAGAGAGTCGTGGAAAGGGCGACAGTTATATTCAGCCCCCAGGTATCATCGTCAAACCAGTTGGAATCTATCTTGCCACCATAAGATGCGGAGACCTGCAGTGCGATATCAGGCTTTCCATAGATACTGCCCTTAGCAATTTCTTTTGTATAGCTCTGTACTTTCTCCATACCATCGAGCATCTGCAGTGTCAGCATTGAAGGATCAGTGGCTGCAGCAATCAGCTCATCTTGTGTGTAAGAAAGGATAGTATCAGCAGCTGTTTCATCGGGAATGTATTCGACAGCATCCATCGTAAGATTATCGAGACCTGTAAGGGTCCTGAGCCCCTCAAGAACGGATGAGTACTGACTGTCCATCTCTTTCCTGGAAAGAGCAACCTGCTGCTTCTGGATCTTTGCATCCAGGACATCTTCTTCCAGAAGAATGCCCTCTTCCGCAGCTGTCTCTGAGATAGAAATCAGATGGTCTGCTTTTGCCTCAATCTCATCAAGGAGAGGATAGATGCTATCCATGTAGTAAAGAGCATCGAGACGGGAACGGAGCTCTGCTATAAGCTGATTCTCCTTATCGCTCCTCTCCATACTTCTGAGGCCTTCCACAGTCTCAAAGAGTTTCACAGCATTGGAAAGCTTTCCCCATGTAAAGAGAGGCTGGGTAATCGTCAGCTGTCCCTGGATACGGTTGTTACCCATATTCATTGAGACATCAATCGGATCAGTCCAGACAGAATCCACGATATCAGGAAGGCCCTTGATATCCCCTGGCTTGAGTTTAATCGGCCCCATTACAGGATTGGCCATATATGTACCAGTAAGGAGAAGGTCAACCGAAGGGGTGTATGCACCTTTCGCATCTGCTGTATCAAGATGTGCCTTGATAACTTCCTGATCGGATTTCAACAGATCCGGGTTTCCTGTCTCCATCGCCTCTATGAGTGTATCAATAGTATACTTCTCCTCTTCAGCAGCAGAGAGCGGCAGGAGGAAAAGAAGTACAATCAAGAGAATACAGGCTTTCCTCATATTACAGTTCACTCACAATAACGGTAGTATTGTTAGAACCACCGGATGTCATCATATAGTCCTTTGTTCCTCCATAGCAGACTCCGTTGGACTCAGATGCTGCAATAAAATATACCCATTCCCTGTCATAATCCTCTCCGGTTTCAGGGAAAGCAGTGCCCCATCTGATGTTGAACGTAGTGCCAGTGCTTGCTCCCTGCTGGAAAAGTGCGTTGTCATTTGTCACATATTCAGCATTCTTCTGCTGATAGCATCCTTGAGGGAAATAGCCATAGAGGAAATCATTGAAGCTTCCTGATGTCGCTTCACTCTGTATCTCCTCCCATGCGGCATCCCTGTCGCCCTTATTGAGGAAAGCGAAGATATATACAGGATCCCTTTCCGCATCATCGGAATCAGAGCCCAGTCCTGAGACACTCACCACAACACTCGAACTGAATGTGAACGTACAACCTACCAATACAAGAATGGCAATAAGAGATACTGCCAGCTTCACGCTTATCTTTCTCATGCTTTTTCCTCCTTTCTCGTCCAGCCGTATGCTTTTCTGATCTTATGCCGTTCAAGAATGAAGTAGAACGTCGGCATCAGGAAAAGCGTGATAAACGTACTGGTTGTCAGACCGCCCATGATGACCTGTCCGAGCGGTGCATATATCTCTGAGCCCTCCCCCTTGGCAAATGCCATAGGAATGACTCCAAGAATCGTTGTAAGGGAACTCATCAGAATCGGGCGGAGTCTGGTGGCAGTTCCTCTCTTGATATTATCAAAGAGCATCTCCATTTCAGTGCTGTATGAAAGCTTACCGAGAAGCGTATCGCCTTCTTTTAGTACAATACCCTTCTCCGCAGCAGCTTTATCCCTCGACTCGCCTTCAAGCTGGTTGATGTAATCGACAAGGATGATACCGTTGTTTACAAGCATACCGCCCAGCGTCACGACACCGAGAAGAGAAACCATAGACATCGATGAACCGAACACAGCCAGTGAAAGCACGACACCGATAACACAGAACGGAACGGTGAACATAATAAGAAGCGGCTGATCAAAGCGTTCATAGATGAGAACGATAACCATGTAGACAAGGAACAGGGAGATCAGGAGAGCCCTCATCAGGGGTCCCATTGAATCACCAATCAGCTCATCAATTCCTCCTACGTCTGTAGTAACACCATCAGGCAATGGATTTTCTGCGAGATACTGAGCAACACGGCGCTGTATTGCTGTAGTCGACTCTCCTGTAAGCTGGGCACTAACAGTAAGTGATACTGCTCTGTCCGTATGGCTGATGGAAGAGAGCTCAGTCTCCATCTCAAGATCTGCAATGGCATCCATTGAGACAACGGACCCAGCCTGTGTGTAAAGCTTGAGATTATCCAGAAGCTGCTGAGAGACCGGAATATCTGCAGCATCTGTCGATAAGTTGATGCTGTATCGCTGATCTGTGTCAGGATCGAGATAGATGCCAGTATCCATTCCGTTGAAGACTATTGCAGTCGTCATGGCAGCTTCTGTAGCAGAAAGTCCAAGCGATGAGAGATATTCATAGCTTGCATTCATGACTGCAGCTGTCGAATCATATTCGCTGGAAATATCAGCAGAAACTACTTCAGGATCTGTAAGGAGGAAGCTTCTAAGACCTTCGGCATAATCGAAGAGTACGCGCTCATCTTCACCGATCAGAGTCAGACCATATCCGCCTCCGCCTGACATGTAGCCAACAAGATAATCAAATCCACCGTTTTTTACCTGAATATCTGCATCAGGAATAGCTGCTGACAATTCATACTGCATCTCAAGTATGATTTCATGGATATCCCTCTCTCTCTCTGCAACAGGTACAAGAACGACATGCATTCCGCCAACGTTCTGCGAATTAGAGACAGTAAGCGCATCGACAGATTTACCAGAATAGACAACAGCAGTCTCCGTCTCAGGCACTTTCTCATAAAGAATACGCTCCGCATCATCCATGGCTTTCTTCGTCTCATCAAGCGTATAGCCTGTAGGAAAATCAATGGAAACATAGAACTCATTGTTATCTGTGGAAGGAATGAATGAGATATTGATACTGGTCAGCGAATAGATTGTCAGTGCAAGGACAAGCAATGCAATGACAATGATAAACGGGGTATGCTCCATACAGAATCCAAGAGCTTTCCCATAACCCTTCTCTACCTGGATCAGGCCACGTACCGCAAAACTGTCCTTCTTTCTCAGTCTTACCCCGTCATCTTTCAGGAAATGCTTCAAGAGATATGGCATATAGAACATTGCAACGACAAGAGAGGAACCGATTGCGAACATGAATGTCAGAGAGATGTCATGAAGTATATCACCGACAAGACCTGAAAGAAGCACGACAGGAATGAATACGACAACGGTAGTCAGGTTTGACCCGATAACCGATTTATCGACAACACCTGTTCCATTATATATGGATTCGACAACCGTATATTTGCCTTTACCATTCTCATCTGTATCCTGGTAATACCTGTAAATCTGGTCCAGGACGACGATTGAGGCATCGACGATAGATCCAAGAGATACGACAATGCCTGAGATAGAGAGAATGTTTATCGTTATTCCAGCCACTTTCATGACGATGAATGTAAAGAAGCACGAAAGCGGGATGGAAAGACCGATTGCAAGTGTTGCCTTCGCATCATTGATGAAAAGGAAGATGATGAGAACAGCTATCAGAATTCCGAGTATACCTGATTCAATGACATTCTTGAGCGAGGAGAGAACAAGCTTGCTGTCATCCTTGATCATATGGAATTCAAATGCACCGCCGGTTTCCTGCACAGCGTTATCGAGGACATCTTTTACAGCATTGGTTATCTGGATTGTGTTTCCATCTGCACGCTTTGCGACATCGACAACGATTATGTCCTCACCTTTTGAAGTGACATAGTAATCTTCCCCAGGATATGAGAGAGAGACATCAGCAACATCGGAGAGCCTGATGATTTCACCATTATCGGTTGCTCCGACAGGAAGATTTTTTATCTCATCAAGATTCTCATAACGTCCATCAAACCTCAGGTCGATTCTCCGGCCTTCTGCAAATGCCGTATCGAGAGGCATCGAGATATTGGATGCTGAAAGTATCTGATAAACAGTCAATGGAGAAATCTCTCTGGCATTCAGATCTTCCATACGGAGTCTGACTGAGACTTCCGGTTCCATCGATCCGCTGACGGCAATGGTGGAAACACCGGGGATTCTTGTCAGCTGAGGACGCAGTGTATCATTTATATACTCAGAAAGAGAGGCTATATCACCTGCAGATTCCACAGAGAATGATACGATAGGGAGCATCGTC
>CALXLB010000004.1 GCA_944389085.1 uncultured Spirochaetaceae bacterium | reverse complement strand
AGCGAAGTTCATACAGGCCGTATACTCATCCCTGAAGCAGGACATGGAATCACTTGCTGCGAAACGCAGGAAGACCGGGAAGAAGAACGGGAAGCTGAAGTTCAGGTCATCCTATGATTCAATCGAGTTCAACCAGTATAAGAATACGCACTGGATATGCTTCGGCCCGGATGGGAACGCGAACGGTAGGTATAAGAATACCGTGCATATTGCAGGGATAAAGAGGCCGATACGCGTGTTCGGGATGGATCAGATCCCAGCCGGAGCTGAATGCGCCAACGCCAAGCTTGTGAAGAGGCCTTCTGGCATATACCTCATGCTGACGTGCTACATCCCGAAGCATGAAGGCTCTCTGGAGACGGAGCAGAAGCCGGATCTCGGCATCGACTTCGGAATAAAGACAACGATTACGACCTCCGATGGAGAGAAGTATGATATATCGGTCCGAGAACCGGAACGCCTCAAGGGGCTTCAGCGGAAGCTTGCCCGCCAGAAGAAGGGTTCCAGGGGCTGGTATGACACGAAGCATCGGATCCAGAGGGAGTATGAGAGGCTCGCCAACAGGCGGCGGGCAAAGGCCAATCAGGTATACAACGATATCGTCATGGGAAGGAGCCTTGTGGTCATGCAGGATGAGAACATCAGGGGCTGGCACAAGGGACTCTTCGGGAAGGATGTGCAGAACTCAGCCCTAGGGACGCTGAAGAGGAAGCTCATGGCCAATGAGAGGGTTCTTGTGATTGACAGGTTCTTCCCGTCGACAAGGATGTGCCCTGTATGCGGGCATATACATGACAGCATCACGCTCTCGGACAGGGTGTTCGTCTGCCCAGCATGCGGATATACCGGAGATCGTGATGTTAAGAGCGCAAAAACACTGCTTCTTGCAGGCAAGCATGAGATAGCCTGCACGCTTCCGGAACAGAAGCGTACTCCGGTGGAGCGGATGTCAGGCTTCGATACCTCGTATGAGGCATGGAAGCATTCTGCGTCGAAGCCGGAAGCCTCATCTTCAAGCATCAGCTAGATGGGGAGGTTCACTGCTCATCACTAAGTCCTTCTGCCCTGCCCATCCATTCAAGAACCACACCATCATCGGGAGACCAGGATCCATATATGATTTCCTCATCCTTCTGCTTTTTCTCTTCCTTTTCTTCTTTTTTCATATAATCTGAATATAGCATCAATGATGTGCTATGATAATTCTATGCTTTCCAGAAGAAAGAGATTACAGCTTTCGTTTACGGTCTTTGCCATGTTCTTCGGGGCGGGCAATCTTATCTTCCCGGCTTTTCTATCATTTCAGTCGGGCAAGAGCATAATCCCTGCCTTCACAGGCTTTGCGGCAACAGCCATAGGATTCCCTGTACTTTCGCTTCTGGCAACCGAAAAAACCGGTTCCCTCTCTGCTCTTGCTGGAAAGGTAAGCAGAGTCTTCAGCCTGATATTCACCATTGCAATATACCTGGCAATCGGACCATGCCTGGCAATTCCGCGTACAGCCAGTACAAGTTATGAGATGATCAAAGCAGCTTTCAGCCTGAGCAATCTGGCCTCTTCGATTATTTTCTCAGCTCTGTTCTTTCTGCTGGCAGGAATCATCGCATTAAATCCTGAAAAGCTTTCAAAGAGACTTGGAAGAATACTGGCACCTCTTCTTATCCTCCTTATAATAATCCTCTTTCTGGGAACATCAGGAATAAGCACTCCCCTCATGGAACCGGAAGGAGAATGGAGGACAGCACCCTTTTCAACGGGATTCAAGGAAGGCTACCAGACAATGGATGCAGTGGCCGGGCTGGCTTTCGGCAGCGTGCTTATGCTCAATGTAAGAGCTCTGGGCGTGAAAAAAGAAGATGAGCTGAAAGAAGGAGCAATTGCCTCTGTCGGCGGAGGAGTTTTTCTTCTTGTGATCTATCTTCTTCTTGCTCTGATAGGCATGAAAGCTGGAGCATTCTCACCAGATGCATCAACAGGAGCGGATATTCTCTCTTCAGCCGCAGCATATATTTCCCCATCTCTTGGCCGTTATCTTATAGCAGCGATTTTCCTCATAGCCTGCTTCAACACAGCAGTAGGGCTTCTCTCCTCATGCGGAGAATACTTTTCATCAATAGTGCCATCCATCTCCAGAGGAAAATGGATAGCGCTCTTCGCAGTTGTATCGGCAGTGATTGCAAATGCAGGGCTGGACAGGATAATCGCACTCTCTTCCCCTGTGCTTGAACTTTTATACCCTGCTGCCATCACGCTGATACTTCTTGCATTCCTGCCAAATCAGGAAAAACTGAGAATGACTTACATCATCCCGATTGCCGCAGCATTGTTCTCTTCTCTTCTGACTATGCTCTCTGTTCCGCTACCTCTATCTTCCTATGGTTTTGGCTGGCTGCTACCTGCAATAGTGGCAGGGATTATAGGGTTTGTTCTTGATCAGTTTTCAAACTCATAAACAGCAGGAAATAATTGACTAAACCAGGGACAAACCTCTAATTGAAAGAAGCTTTCTGAGTCATATCCATACATTGTCGCAATCTGATTATTAATTATCAACAGGCAATCATACCAAACGGATCTATCTATTATTCACAACGGAATTTGGTTTTGCATCTGCAGCAAGCATCATCAATGCTATCTCGGTCTCATTTGCTCTTTCGGCTAATGAAAGCGGAGTAATACCACCATCCAAAGTAATAGACAAATCTGCACCAGCCTCAATCAGAAGTCGCACCATGCCACGTCTGATTTCCTTGATATCTTCATCCAGTATTGAAATATGATTGAGTGTATAGAATATAGGGGCATATGTGTAACCTTCCTGGAGTGGAATATTCGGATCTGCACCATATTCCAGAAGGCACTTTATAGCAAGAAGATTATTTTCATCAATTGCCTGATACAACAATGGACTTCTCATTGAACTGCCGCGGTAAATCAGATAACTCCTATTAATATCATCCAAACCAGAAAGAACAGTCTCCATTGCTTTCGTGTAAAGATCTGGATTACATTCATTTTCAGGCTTTGACAAAAGGAATTCCAATGCGGAATAACCCATATAGACATTGGTTCTTTCAGGGTCTATCTTATTTCCAAATTCTGCAAGAAGCACACATACCCTATCATAATCACTTACGCTATCACGAGTTCCTCTGAAGTCATACCAATCCACAAAAACCGATGGACTGAAGAGCGAGTCGATATCCACGCAAGAGTCCTTGAGGATATTGAATGCGTTTTCCGGATTCCAGCCTGCTACGGAATAAGAAAGTATGGATCTTCCATTGCCATCCATCTCGTAGGGATTGACACCATGCTTGATGAGATATCCTGCCGAACCAGCATTGCCATATAATGACAGCATAAGGGTATTAACACCATTGAATGTCGAATCAAGGTACGCACCAGCTTCCGTTAGCATCCTTATACCGCGCTCTTCCTTAGCGTATGTCAGCACAAAATAAAGGTATAAGTCAGGGAACTGCAACATCTTGTTTTTTGTCTCAGACATTCCAGAAAGAATATCTACAACCTCATCATTTGGATTGAACAGCAAAGCATACAGATATGGAGTTATTCCATCATCACTGGAATAGTCATCTAAATTTTCAGAAATCAGCAACCTAATGACCTCTGGGTCTTCACAGAAGGCTGCTGCGTACATGATGATTTCCTCACCTTTCTTAAGATTCCCTATAAAATCCCGGCCTTCTTCGCTGTTTATAAAAGCTTCAGCTTCTTCCAAACTGTATTCTCTGAGCAATGATCCAATCTCCGGATCCAATCTAATATATTCGCCATAAGAAATTGAAGGAACAGGAATTTCCAGATTATCCTGGTAATGTATTAATCCAGCTTTAATCCTTGCTTCAAAATCTCTGCTGTCGAGAATATTATCTTCTGCTCCATATTGGCGAAGAAGCTGCAATATTCCAGAATCAAGTTCGGATAAAATTGCATATTCATAAATGCTTATTCCATTTCTACCTCGTAAATTCGGATCAGCACCTGCCTCGAGAAGAAGCCTAGCATATTCCTTGCCTCTGGGGATATTTGTAATCGCTTTTTTAAGAACACTATTGTTTTCGCTATGCCAATTCGGATCTGCTCCCCAGTCCAGAAGAAGACTGACAACATCCGGAGACTGATTGTTAGCAATTGCTTCATATAATGGTGAAGATTTTTGCGTTTCTACCTTATTTGGATCTGCTCCAGCTTTTAAATATGCTTCAATTATCTCTGGAGAACCTTCTCTAGCTATTATTCTGAAATCAAAAAGATAATCATCGATCTTGATAGTACTACCCTGAGCAATAAGATATGCAATCACATCATTATATCTGCTATGGAATACTGCATAGCTAAGTGCATTTCGTTCAGATACATTCTCCGCATTAACATCAGCACCAGCTTCAACAAAAAGCTGGATTATCTCTATCGGCAGAGCTTGTTTTACAGCATTGATGAGAGGCGTACTTCCATCATTCAAATCCCTTTCATTGATATCTGCCCCTTCTGCTATAAGTTCCTTAATTCCCTCCACGCCGGGATACCGCAAAAGAGCCTGATTCAAATTCACAGAAAAAAGACTACATGACAAAAACAGTAAAACTAAAAAAAGATAAAATGATTTCTTCACTTCAAAATCCCCCCTATTTTAAAATTATAAAGCGACCAAAGAGAGTGCAACAACACGTATTAACGAATGCTAGATGTATTTTACTTCAATCATTGTATGAGGTCTCTTATTTTCTGCTGTTATATAACCACTCACTCCTCAAGGAAAGAAGCATAAAGATCATCACCTGTAACAAGATGGAAATCACTATCAGAAAAATCAAAGCCTGAAACAGAGATAAAACCTATATGCCTTGGCTTAAACGCTTCGATAGCACGTATACTGTCAGCTTCGGATAAAGCTATTTCCTTTGTCATGGCTTCTGGCAGGAATTTAACCTCATATACATCATATCCATCTTGAAATTCCAGAACACAATCGAATTCACCATTCATCCTGGTACGGGGATCATCATACCAATAGGTTCCAATATCGAGGATTCCAGGAAGACTGTTTTTCTTTGCCAACCTGGAAAAATAGCTTCGGCAGATATCCTCAAAGCGATAGCTGATGAATGTATCAAGCGAAGGCATGATCCGTGCTGTGAAAACAGCATGAGGGCCAGTCATCTCTATCTGAGATCTGTTAGAATGAACATATGTAAAGTAAAAACGAAGCAGATTCTCATTGAGTTTATAAAATGTGCGTCTTTTTTCATTTTTCCGATTAATAGGACAAACCTTTCCGACCGTCTCGTTTTTCTGGAATTTCTCAAGAAGCTTGGAAAGATTTCCCGTATTTCCAGGGTCAAGCTTGTCCTTGATTTCCGTATATGTCTTTTTCCCATTACCTAAAAACTGAAAAAGACTCAGAGCTGGCCCCAGTTTCGAGTATTCCTGCAACAATGACTTCTCAACAAACGAGCGCACTCTCCCATCAGGATCAAGCAGAAGATTTTCTATATTCTCTTCCAGACTTGCTGATTTATCGATGAATTCCAGGACATTCGGACTTCCACCGAAAACAGAATAGTAGGAAACCTTCTCTCGATTCGAGAAAGAAGGATAGAAAAGGGATGCATCATAATAATCGAATTCATGCAGATGAATTATGTAGGAAAAACGATTGAACAGAGGATTCTGTTCTTCCAGCAATTCTTTCATAGCTGCAACGGCAGAACCTGAAACTATGATTTTCACCTTTGTTCTTTTAAGTTTATCGATTATCTTCTGCAGCATCGAATCTGCTTGCAAAGCCCCGTAAGACTTTTTCAATTCCCCATACTCATCGAGAACAACAACAATCTTCCTATTCTGCAAAATAAGAAATGCAAACAATTCATAAAATGACCTGAATGAAAGAAATGACAATGACAGAGTTTCCTGCAATTCTTCCGTCATTGCCTGAAGATTGATTTCATATGATTCAGCAGTACATTGATAGAAAAGGACAGGATAATCAGAATCCTCGACAGCTTTCTGAATCAGGCTTGTCTTTCCCACGCGTCTCTTACCATAAATAAGCATGGCATTTTCTTCCGAGGAAAGAAAGGATTTTACTTTTTCAAGTTCTTTTTTTCGTGATATAAACATAGAACCTCTTTCTGAATCATTTTATTCTTAATTTGATTTCAGAATAATTATATTCAGAAAACTTTCAATCTGCAACGAAAAAAGCCCATCCATTTCTGAACGGGCTGCAAGGAACATTATTATGATTATCTGTCGTAGCCGATATTGAATCTGACTGTGAAGCCATCGAGTCCATACTCACCTGCTGTAGAACCGAATTCCTGGCGATAGTATGCGACATCGACTTTGAATGCCCAGAGATCAAGGCCAACACCAAGTGACCAGTAACCCTGACTGAGACCTCCGCGGATATCGAGGAAGCTGAGAAGCCTTACCTCTGCTCCGATATTCAGGTGATACATGAAATCACGGAATGTGAAATCCTTTGTTGTGCACATACCAACGATATCCCTGAAATCAATAGCAATCGTCGGGCTAGCATACCAGGTATCAAGAGACCAGCCGATACCAGCATCAAGAGACCAGTCGGAGTTGAATGCGAACTTATCATTACCGCTCTTTCCGCCTACCGGATCTTTCAGGAATCCTTCATAGCCATCAAAACCAGTCATGTAGAAGCGCCCGTTGAGGTTTCTGGCAACTACGCCAGCGGAGAAGCCATAAGGCATATTCACATTGATTCCAAGATCGAAAGGAATGGAGAAGCCAGCCATAATAGGCTTGTTCTGCAGAGTTGCCATTGCATTCTCCATATCGGAAACAATCTCTGCACTGAATGTATCTGTATAAGCAAGATAGCTGAAGCGGACCATTGCACCCACATCGATTGAGAAATCGAGAGGAAGATAGAAGCGGTAGCCATAACCGAGAGAGATAGCTGCTCTCACTTCTCCGAAGAGATCTGCCTCAAGTCCATACTTATGCTCTTCAGGATTTCCATATGTATTGATAGCAACAGTAGCATTGATGCCAAGACCAAAGCCGCCAGCTGTGAAAGAAAGGCCTGCATCCATATCCATGAGCTTGCCATAGCCTTCCTGGATTCCGCTTGCCATGTTAACAAGAGAACCGGCACTGATGAGATTTCCACCGCCTTTAACTGCATCATAAAGATGATAAGCTGTGACCTGAAGAGAGGGAACGGAAAGCTCAAAGCGTCTTGATGCAAGGGCTGCAGGGTTTACATAGAACGTGTCGCTTCTGCCTGTGACCGCTACACCGGTCGTTCCCATACCGCGCACTCTGGCCGTAAGTGGCTGGTAAGGAGTGATAAGCGATGCGAATGCGTTATCAGCATTTGGTGTGATTGTATTCAGATCGACAGCTGCCAGAGCAGAAACTGCCATGACCAGCGTAAGGAGGATCAACGCTATCTTCTTCATACTGCCTCACCTCCTTCTGGTGTGGATTCCGTCCCTGACCCCATTGAAGCAATGAACGAATCAAGAACTGTATTAAGATTGACATCCTTGAATGCTGTTGCACCCTTGATTGTATTGAACATCTTCAGCGCTTCGTTGGCTGTGGAGATAAGCGAGCTGATCTGCTCATCTGACGGACCGGATTCACCTGTGTTCTCCATCTCATTCATCACAGTCTCGACAATCGACAGTGCTGAATTGATGATAGCGATATCGCCCTTGGTTGTTTCATGGCCTTCTCCAGTACCTCTGATATCAGCAATGATATTCTGAGCAGCTTCGATTGCTTTCTCAGCTTCTTTTTTGACAGCTTCCGGCAAATCAGTATTGGAAGGATCCGTAGCACTCTCCAATGCCTTGGTGAGGAAATCCTCAACACTTGCAGAGCCTGTACTTTCAACAATGTCAGCTTCGATATCATCGAGGACAGGCTTCATTGCAGTTTTATTATCATCACTAGCATTTACAGAAAGAGCCTGGACAAGCTTCTTCTCCGTATCAGGGTTCTTGGAAGCCTGGACTACAAGATTAACAAGCTCCTTGTATGGATCTGATTCAGGATCATCACTTGTGAATCCACGGTCAATGATGTCTGTGATTCCATCAATTGCTTCGTCTCCGCCTACGCCCCCCAGGACATTAGAGCCCATTCCTCTCATGAAGTCTTCAAGACTACAGGAAGAAATCAGAAGAAGAGCTGCAAGAATAAAGGCAACTCCTTTAGAAAACTTGGCCATTTTCCCTCCAAACCTTATATGCACACGCAACACGCATCTATATTATTAACACAAAATACAGAGAAAGGTTACAGCAAAGATGACTCTTGAACAAGAGCATTGTTTTGTGCGATAGTCACAAAGACTGCTGAAAAAGCAGAATTTCCGCCCGTATGGGTGAGATACAGTGCTGGAGACGTTCAACGTCGAGCGTATGGAGGATTACTATGGCAGTAGTAACCATGAAAAGCCTTTTAGAGGCTGGAGTACATTTTGGACATCAGACAAAGAGATGGAATCCAAAAATGTCACGTTTCATCTTCACAGAGAGAAACGGTATTCACATCATCGATCTTCAGAAGACCTCTGCATGCATCGTAGAGGCAT
>CALXLB010000003.1 GCA_944389085.1 uncultured Spirochaetaceae bacterium | reverse complement strand
ATATGAGTTCCTTCCTTTCAGGGCTCAATTGTTTTACCGGCTTCTTTGCCATAATGAAACTCCTATGCCTTCCTCTTTTCCAGCATAGGAGCTTTTTCAAATGTCCACAAACTTATTTACAGTCTCTCTTTTTGTACTGGATGAAGATACTCTTGCCTCATGGTCTGAGGAAGCTATTGATAAGTATCCGGATCTTGCGCCTTTCCTTGAGTAGGTTTTGTGGCATCTGTTTATGATGCCACATCCATATTATGAATTACAGGATAAGATCATCTGAAAAGAACCTATTATGTATAATCATATTTTCACGAGCACGCGCGACATCCTTATCTCTGATAGCCTCAAAGATAAGTGTGTGAGAATGGATAATGTTATTTTTCATTTCTTCTTTTTCTGTGTCATTTTTATTGCTATGCATTTCAAGAAGTATTTTTTCTGTTAGTATGTGGCAGACTTCATCGAACATGGAAGCAAGTTTATTATGTGCTGCTGTATCAATAGCTTGATGGAATGCTATGTCTAAAGAAATGAATGTGCTGAATTCACTATCTCGGTTTGCTAACATCATGTCTAATTGATTTTTAATTTTATCTAACTCAGAATCTGTTCTTCTCAAGGCAGCCCATTTTACGGTATTTATTTCAAAGATTCCCCGTACTTCGAGAAGTTCTGCATTAGAAATCTGATTAAGAGTAACCATATTTTCAAGTGGCTTTTCAAAGAAAAAAGGTGATGGCTTTGCTACAACAGCTCCGTGGCTTCCAGGAATTGTCTTTATCAATCCATTTCGTTCCAGCATACGTAAAGCTTCTCGTATTGTAGGTCTGCTGCGCTGTAATTTTTCCATCAGTTCTCTTTCAGATGGAAGTCTATCGCCTTCATTAAGCTTGCCGGAAATAATCATATTGGTAATTTGTTCACAAATTGCCTCTGAAGCTCTTTTTGTTATTACTGGTGTAAACTCAATTTCCTGTTTCATGGTATCCTTTCCATTATACAGGGCACATTATTATCATTTCAACAAAACTTATATAATCCATATATTTTACCGGAATGTGCTGATTCAGTAAGAATTGAGAGTACATTTCTGCTTTGTGAATAGCATGTTTATTAACTCAACAGAGACTTCCGAAGTAACAAGAACATATAATTTGCTTTACAGAAATGGAAAACTGGTCTTACAATCTTACCAACAACTGATATTTTTTTTGATAAGGAGAGGCAGAAATGAAGAAATTAGTCGTTCTTTTCCTTTTTTCAGTGGCTATTGTGATGTCTGTTTTTGCAGGTGGAAGTTCTGAAGACGCAACAAAAGCTGACGACGGAGTCATCAGAGTAGGTCTCTGTACGACTCAGTTAGGTGATAATTCTATAGCCGACCAATTATTCAATGGAATCAAGGCTGCTCAGGAAAAACATGGATTCATTCTGGATTATACTGAATGTTCGCAGTCTGATATGTCTGCTGTCATGCAGGATTATACAGCTTCTGAAGAGTATGATCTTATTGTTCTTCTCTCTTATCACGCAATGGATGCTGCTATTGCGATGAATGATGAATATCCTGATCAGAAATATCTCATCTATGATGTAGCTGTACCTGGTTATGAGAATATCGTAAGTGAGTCCTTTGCTAAAAATGAACTTGGATTTGTTGCTGGTGTCTTTGCTGCCCTTATGGATGCTGAAGGTAGCATAACAATTAATGGTGAAACAAAAAACTTCAATCCATCTTCTCGTTTTGGTGCAATGATTGGTGTAGAACTAACAAGTACTGTTGGTGCTATTACTGGTTTTTATGCTGGCGTTAATTATATTAATCCAGATGCAGAAGTTCAGTATGTGACTGTTGGTTCCTGGACTGATCAGGCTGCTGCGAGAGAACTTGCAAATACTCTTTATAGTAATGGTGCAAATATTATCTTCCATAATGCTGGCGGTGCATTCAGGGGGGCTGTTGAAGCGGCTCGTACTTTGGATAAATTTGCAATTGGATATGACGCAAATCAAAATGATCTTGATAGAACGCATATGATTGCTTCTTCCCACAAACTTAACAGCGATGTTGTTGTTCGGTTCTTTGATGATTTCTGTGCTGGTATTTGGCATGGTGGAGAAGATATCGTTAATGGATTTAGCAATGCTGGTGCAGCTTTAACTTATCAGGATGGATTAGAAGTTCCGGATAATGTTGATTCAATCGTAAAAGATGTTATTTCAAAAATTTCCAGCGGGGAAATTGTTCCTCCAAATACATGGGAAGAACTTGAGTTATTTAATCTGACTTATGAAGGCTGAATATAAAAGAGGTCCTTATGGAAGACTCTGTAGTCATCAGGATGAGAGGTGTTTCCAAATCATTTGGTAATAATAAAGCAAATGATAACGTTGATATGGAAGTCAGAAAAGGTGAGATTCTGGCAATTCTTGGAGAGAATGGTGCTGGTAAATCAACTTTGATGAAAATCCTTTTTGGCTTCTATACACGTGATGAAGGAACTGTGGAGATTGAAGGCAATGTAATGCCATTAGTTTATTCTCCGCGTGTTGCCATGGAAATGGGACTAGCAATGGTCCATCAGCACTTTAAGCTTGTCGAGACATTGCCTGTTGCTGAGAATATAGTTCTCGGAGCAGAAGGAAAGGTTGCAAGATTTGTTTATGACAAGAGAAAAACCAGAGAAAAACTAAAGTCTTTGTATGATTATTCAGGCATTCACCTCAATAGCGATACGCTGATTAGAGATCTGCCATTAGGTGATAGGCAAAAGGTTGAGATTCTCAAGGCACTTTTCCGTGGCTGCCGCACTCTCATTCTTGATGAACCAACGGCTGTTTTAACACCGCAAGAGACTGAGAATATGTTTTCTCTTTTGAGGAATCTGCGGGAACAGGGAATGACGATACTCATTATCACACATAAACTGTCAGAGGTCTTACAGCTGAGTGATCGTGTACTGGTAATGCGGGCAGGCCGTGTTGCCGGGTTGTTCGAAACTTCTCATACCAGTGAAGCAGAACTTGCACGTACAATGGTTGGATATGAGTTAGGTAGTTCGAAGACTATCCGGCAAAGCTGCAGTTCTCTTTCCCCGACACTTCAATTGGAAAATCTGTCTACTGAAGATTCTGCAGGATGTAACCTGAAAGGTTTATCTCTTTCTTTGTATCCAGGACGTATAGTAGGCATTGCCGGAGTGGATGGTAATGGACAGCGGGAGCTTGTTGAGGTTCTCGCTGGAATCCTTCCGCTGAGTTCTGGGACCGTTCTTTTGAATGGATCACTTTTTGATATGGGGAGAAGGAAACTAGCAGAATCCGGTCTCAGAATAATCCCAGAGGATAGACATCGGCAAGGATTGGTACTTCCACTTACGGTACAAGATAATATCATGGCGGGATATAGAAATCGTATTGATATGCGAAAAGGACCATTCTTCGACATTGAGGCAATTCATTCGTTTACGGATGGACTTATTGAAGACTTTGATATCAGACCCAGAAGCCGGGAACTTAAAGCTCAGCAGATGAGTGGTGGAAATCAACAGAAGATAGTCCTTGCCCGAGAACTTTCTGAATCTGATCTTAGTATAATTGTTGCCTCCCAGCCTACTAGAGGGCTTGATGTAGGAGCTATTGAATTTACTCACTCGCAGCTTCTTAAACACAAGAATGAAGGTCGAACGATACTTCTTATTTCTAGTGATCTTGATGAAATCGAAGCTTTAAGTGATGAAATCGCTGTCATTTATGATGGGAAAATAACTGTCCAAAGGAATGCAGATGATTTTGATAGAACAACTCTTGGCCTTTATATGGGTGGAGGAAGGGAGGATGTTGTATGATTTTGTCTTCTATATTGAGAAAAGATCGAATGATAACTTTCTCAAAGACTGTATTTTCTGTTTTTCTTGCACTCTTATTCGGTTCTCTCTTTTTGATTTTTCTGGAGGCCTCTCCTTTGGAAGTATACGGTGTCATGTTTGAGCGGGCAGCAACAAGCTTTGACCTCGTTCTAAGAAGGGCGATGGTTCTGATGATGTCCGGTCTCGCTGTTGCTATTCCTATGAAAGCCGGTATGTTCAATATGGGCGGAGAGGGACAGATTGTTGCTGGAGCCCTTACTGCTGCTGTAGTAGGAGGACTGGATCTTCCTATTCCAGCAGGTTTTCATACGGTTTTTGCTCTTGCATCAGCTGCAATAATCGGGATGTTGCTGTCTGGGTTTTCTGGTGTCCTATCAATTAAAAGAAATGTAAATGAAGTTATATCAACGATTATGATGAATAGCATAATCGCTTATATCGCAACATATCTTGTGATGAATCCATTCAGGGGGTCGGAGTTTTCCCCGCAGACTGCCAAGATAAAAGATGGTGCTAGTATTCCATCATTCTTTGGATTGGATTTTTCTTGGGCCTTAGTGTTCGCTATATTCCTATGTATATCTACATATGTATTTCTTGAACGGACACCAAAGGGTCTTGAGCTAAAAGCTGCAGGTCTAAACCCTGTTTTTTCTAGATATCAAGGAATAAAAGTTGGGAGCATGGGACTTTTAGGTATGCTTCTGGGAGGAGCTGCAGCGGCCCTTGGCGGGGCATTTGAAGTTCTTGGTGGCTCTCATTCCTATACGGATGAATATTTCCTGCAGTATGGATTTGATGGTATTGCGATTGCATTTATGGCTGGCAATAATCCGTTAGGTATTATCGTATCTTCCATATTTATGGCAGCTGTAAGAGTCGGTTCTCTTGCTGTTAGTAGAAGAACGGGAGTTTCAACGTATTTTGTCTCGATACTTCAGGGGCTTATCATTGTGCTTCTTGTTGTCCCTTATTTTAGTGATTCAATTCTGGCAGTTATTAAAAAAATCTTTTGCAGAAAGAAGGAGGTGGATCATGTTTGAGATGGTTCTTTCCATATTTCAGAGTTCTGTAAGAATAATGCTTCCTTTGTTATTTGCAGCAATGGGAGTAATGCTTTCCGCAAAAGTTGGTTTTATTAATATGTCTATGGAAGGTGGAATGTTAGGTTCTGCCTTTGTATCTGTTGCCGTTGACATGTTTACAGGAAGTGCTTGGATTGGTCTTTTAGGTGGTATTGTCTTCGGAATGGTTTATTTTCTGCTTCTTTGGGTATTTGCAATCCATTTCAGAGGCAATCATGTTGTATGTAGTCTAGGATTCAATTTTATAGCGTCAGGAGCAACTATTGTTCTAATGTCTGCTGTTTTTGGTGCGACGGGTTATTCTCCTTCTGTGGAGAAGCTCCCGCTCTTCATGCTTCCGCTTTTCGGTGAACAGTCGATTTGTTTTTTCTTAGCAATAGTTCTCACATTTCTTATTATCTGGATTCTAAAAAACACTGTTTTCGGACTTCGTATCATTGCAATCGGGGAGAATACAAGTGCAGCTGATTCACTTGGAATTCCGATAGATAGATATAAGTTTTACGTTTTTTTGGCAGCTGGCGTTCTTGCTGGTTTTGGAGGAAGTGAATTAGCAATAGGGCAGATGGGTTTTTTTGCAAATAATATGATTGCCTCTGCAGGATTTTTAGCTTATTCCGCAGTTGTTTTTGCAGCATTCAGCCCATCCTTGACTATTCTCACGTCATTTTTCCTGGCCTTTTTTGATGCATTGCAGATGAGAGCGCAGACATTTATGTCAATTCCTAGTGAATTTCTCCTTACACTGCCTTATGCGGTTACGATTATTGCTCTTGTGTTCATGAAAAATAAGAAAAAACCGGGAATGCTCGGAAAAATCTATGAAAGAGATAAAGACTAAAAAGGAGGCACATATGAAAACGGATATGTTCTGGTGGCCTAAGATTGATCTTCACCATCACCTTGAGGGATCAATAAGAACAAAGACCTACATCGAATTGATGAAGGAACGAGGGTTGGATAAGAAAATCCGTATCCCAATGGATGATGAGAAGTGGCTTGAACGTTTACTTATTGTAGGGCCTCATGATGAGGGGGATTTTCATTGGTGTCTCTCTAAATTCCATTGGTTGAGGTTTGCAGTTGCTGATAAAGAGGCTATTTCAAGACTTGTTTTTGAAGCTATTGAAGATTCTGCTGCTGATAACGTTAAATATCTCGAACTTAGGATTAGCCCTGGTCCTCTTCTGGAGAAAGGTATAAGTGAGGCTGATATAATCAGTGGTATTGAGGAAGGATGGGCTCTTGGAGAGAAAAAGACAGGAATACGTGTCGGGATTATTGCGGGTATAACACGAGAACAACCTATTGAATATGCAGAACGTGTTGTTGATCTTGCAATAAAGGGGATGGATAAAGGAATCAGAGGTATAGATCTCCTGTCTGATGAATCTTATCCGCCGGAACTTTTTAAGGATGTGTATCTAAGAGCTGAAAGAGCTGGTCTTTTCCGTACAGTCCACGCTGGAGAATATGGCGGAACAAAGAATGTAATAACTGCTGTAGAGGAACTTCATGCTAACAGATTGGGACATGGCACAAATATTTATAGAGATGATCCTATAGCAGGAATGAGAGCAGTCCTCGATCATGATGTGCATATTGAATGTAATCTCTCGACAAACGTTGCTGTTGGTAATATCAGAAATGTGTCTGAACATCCAATAAAGAGGATGATGTCTGATGGGATCAGCGTAAATATCAATACGGATGATCCTGTTCAGTCAAATGTTGTTCTTTCCAGAGAATATACATATGCAAGAGATGAAATAGGTATAACAGAAGAACAGCTGAAAGCAATGACACTTCGTACATTGGATCATATTTTCCGTCCTGAGCTGAAAGAAGAGCTCAGAAAAGTTTTCGTCTTCGATTAAGGAGGAATATTATGAAAATTGTCGACGTTGTGACTTATCCGCTTATGTATATGAAAGATGCTCCTAAGATTCCCCGTTCTTTTCTTTTATGCAAGGTTTTAACTGATGAAGGTCTTGTAGGTTGGGGGGAAGCAAGTTCTGCATATGGTCATTCCTTTCCTTTGGTGGTCAAGGAAATAATTGACCACACATTAAAAAGGCTCGTTATAGGTGAGGATCCACGTGATATCGAAAAACTTGTAAATAAGATGCGTATGTGGATCTGGGGTTATCTCGGACCTGCCGGGGTATCTAATCAGGCTATTGCTGCTGTAGAAATAGCTTTATGGGACATTATGGGAAAAGCGGCAGGAATGCCTGTGTATAAACTTCTTGGAGCTCGTAGGAATGAGATTGAAATCTATGCTACAGGTGCAACAAATTTTGGTGTTGATTATGATTGGCATAGAGAGTTTTTCTCCCGTGCTCTTAAAGCAGGCTTTAAAGGTGTGAAATGCCGAGTTGGCAAAAGTCGTGATTGGGATGAAGCGTTCGTTGCTAATATAAGAGAATATATTGGGCCAGAGCGCAAGCTTTTCATAGATGCTTATATGACTTATAAACCAGATACAGCATTTGAAATGGCAAATCGTTTTGCTCAGTATAAGCCTTATTTCTTTGAAGAACCTGTATCGCAATACGATCTTACAACTTTGCAGAAAATAACAGAAGTTTCACCTGTTCCTATAGCTCTTGGAGAAAGGGTTACATCACTGTACGAATTTAAGAATCTTTATGAAAAAAAGATTGGAAGCATATGGCAGCCTGATGCAACCATTGCAGGTGGTATTTCTGAAGCAAAGAAGATTTGTTCGTTTGCAGAGGCGTACAGTATCGAATGTATTCCTCATATTGGAGGACTTACAGCTGTCGGTATTGCAGCTAATCTTCATCTTGCACTTTCTTGTCAGAATGTACATCAGCTAGAAGTTGACGCATGTGCTTATCAGCCTCTCAGAGATGAAATTCTCACTGAACCTGTATTTGACACAGATAAAATTACAGATGGTATGCTCCGTCCTACAGATAAGCCTGGGTTGGGTATAGAAATTGTTGAAGAAGAACTCGAGAGATTCCCTTATGAACGAGGACCAATTTATCCAGACTTTTATCCGCAATATGGTACTGGAATTCTCTGATCAAGTTCCGAATAAGCATCGAAATACAATCTGAAATTCATTGTGCTATCCTGTTTTAAGAAATGGATAGCACTGTTTTATATAATGAATTCTGATTCTATTGGTTAGTAACTTTTACTGACTTGTGTAACTTGCTTAATTTGGGCATTATTTGCTCTTGTTTTTCTGATATTTGGGCATTATTTTAATCTCAAATCTTGCATTTTGGGCATTGTTTTGGGTGATGAATCATGGTATTTGGGCAAAATTTATTGATTTTTCTTTGTATTATAATAAAATATAATTATGGATTTACTTACAATCAAAAGAGTACTGTCTGATCAGAAAGAGGAGTTTGATGAACTCCTTTTAAAGCCTTGGTGTCATCGCCGTGAAGAGAAGCTTGTTGAGCTTGATAGCCACATGGCCCAGGTGGTCATTGGTGTCAGAAGATCAGGTAAATCCACGCTTTGTATTAATGTTATTAAAAGTTCAGGAATAAAATACGCTTATGTGAATTTTGAGGATGAGAGATTTTCAAAAGCTACTTCTGATGATCTTAATCTTATATTAGAGTCTCTTTATCAGCTGTATGGTGATTTTAATCATATCTTTCTTGATGAGATACAGAATGTTGATGGATGGCAGTTCTTTGTGAACAGGCTGCTGCGGCGGGGGATGCACGTGCTTATGACTGGTTCGAATGCAAAACTTCTTTCCAGTGAACTTGCAACTCATATGACAGGGCGACACATGGATATAGAATTGTATCCGTTTTCATTTTCTGAATGGTGTGATGCTATGAATGTTTCTACAGCACATTCGACAACGAAGGAAAGAGGACTGCTTGCAGGGAACTTTGATAAATATCTGCATAATGGAGGTTTCCCGGAACTTATCGGCACAGATAGGAAGTCTGCTTATATCGATGAATTGATAAAAGGTATTCTTGAAAACGATATAGAGAAAAGATTCCGTATTAACAATAAAGCCGCTTTCGAAAAAGTTGCTTACCATATTCTCAATACTGTGCCGACAAAACCCAATAGCAGGAAAATCGCGCAAGCTTTTGATATCGGATCCCATCATACAGTAGAGAAATATGGAAGTTTCCTTTCTAAGGCTTATCTGACATGTTCTCTTCCTAAGTATTCAATGAAAAGCACCATAAGGCTTTCTTCTGAAAAACTATATCCTGTTGATGTATCTTTCATGGATAAACGCAGCGATGCTTTTGCTGGAGAGAATCTTGGATGGAGACTTGAAACCATCGTTTTCCTGGAACTTCTCCGCCGATATCGTCCTATGGGATGGAACATAGCTTACTACAGTGAGAAGCAATATGAAGTGGACTTTGCAATCTGTGAGGGTATTACAGTAAAAAAACTTATCCAGGTAAGCTATGATGTTTCTTCTGAAAAGACATTGAGACGTGAGATAAAAGCACTCATACAAGCAAGTGAAAAGACAGGTTGCAATGATCTTCTGTTGATAACAATAGCTGAACACAGAGAATTTGAGGAGGATGGCAAGCATATTCTCCTGATTCCTGCATATATGTGGCTTGTAGAATGATGATTGCATCACAATGTTCTGTAAGGCATCATGTCTTTGGAGGCAGAGATGCTCAGAGATTATATTCTGCAATATTGCAGGGAAGATGCTGAAAGCACGATTAAAGCTGCTGACGATGCAGTGAATAAGATATTCGCATTCAATCAGAAGTGGGATCTGGAAAGGTCTGAAACACCTATTGTCTTTGCTGATAAGATTGATTTTCTCCATCAGCCAGGAGGAGACCCGGAATGGGTCTATGCATTTAATCGTCTCAGGCATTTTGTCTATCTTGGTCAGGCTTATTATCTTACCGGCGATGAGAAATATGCTTCGGCTTTCGCGGAGCAATGTGTTTCCTGGATTGAAAGTGTCCGCCCGGATGATGTGAATGCCCGGAATGCTTGGCGGACGATTGAAGCCGGTATCAGACTGGATACTTTCGTAAAGTCCTATAGGTTGCTGAAAGATTCACCTTCATTTCTTACGATAAAGGATAAGTTCATGTGTTCTGTTGAGGAACATGCTGCCTTCATTCTTGCAAATTCCTGGAACAGCTACCATCTGATGAGCAACTGGGGAATCTTGTCAAATCATGGTCTCTATACAGCAGGCTGTGTCTTCTCACGTACAGACTGGCAGCAGGAAGCCCTCAGAAGGCTTTCGCTGGAGCTGCAGAATGAGGTCTATGATGATGGTATGCAGTGGGAACAGTCTCCGATGTACCACAATGAAGTTCTCAGGGAATATCTTGATGTTATTCTCTTTTCTGATATGTATGGCTATGAGCTGGAACCTTGGTTCAGAAAGAGAGTGTACAAAATGGCCAGAGTTGCCCTCTGCTGGATGAAGCCTGATGGTTCAGAGCCTATGATGGGGGATAGCGATGATATCGATGAACGTGAAATTCTTGCATATGGTGCTTTAGTCTTCTCTGATGGTTATTTGAAGGCGCTCTCCGGTGATAATCTCGATTATCAGAGTGCTTTTCTGGCGGGTGAAGATGGTATCAAGCGGTATGAGGCTATAAAACCTGAATTGCCGGAAGAACTTGATTTCTTCCTTCCTGAAAGCGGCAATGGCTTTGCACGTACAGGCTGGGGAAAAGGGGATTCATATCTTCGTTTCCATTGCGGAACGCTGGGGGCAGGGCATGGACATGCGGATCAGACTCATCTGAGCTTTGTATTGAATGGTAAGGATTATCTGGTTGATGCTGGGCGTTATACGTATGTTTCAGGAGAAGGCCGGAAGTCTTTCAAGGATCAGAGGGCCCATAATACTGTCCTTGTTGATAGCACAGAGTGCTACCCTGAGAAAGACAGCTGGGAATGCCTGAGCCTGAGTAGGGCTGTGAATGTACGTGCTGCTTTCCGGAAAGAGGCTGCTGCATTTGAAGGCGGTCATCTCGGATATATCAAGAAGGGTGTTTTTGTTAACAGGCGTATCCTCTGGCTCAAATCAAATGAAGTTCTTGCTGTCATTGATGAGTTCTTTGCTTCTGGGCTTCATGATTATGAAGCGCTTTTCCATTTTTCAGAGGATGTGGATGTGACTATAGATGGAAACAGGGTAAAGGCTGGAAATGGAAGGATTACAGTGCTTTCTGCAGTTCCGCTTTCGCTCTCAGTCATTCCTTCTGAGATAAGCCGTCACTATAACGAACGGACTGCCAACAAGGCTTTATCTGTGAAGCTGTCTGCAACAGGGCCTGTGTCTCTCTGGACAGTCTTTGATTTCTCATCTTCTGAATCATCTGTTTCGTTTGAGGACGTGAAGAGCAATTTCAAAGGCATTACATTCTCTCCTGAGACGATTGAAGCTGTCAGCGTGAGATCTGATAAGAATGATCTTGTGATAGTCTCTGCTCACACAGAGTATGCAAGTCCTACTGATACTTTCTGTGCAGGAGGCTGCACAGGATTCGGCAGCCTCACATATTTCGATAAGAAAAAAGGGTGTACGGAAATCGGTACGAGACTCTTCTCTTAGCACTCCTTGCCGTAGACTTCCAGCTGGATCAGGGCAGGAAATGGTGATGGATCATCGGCTTTGATCAGCTGTGAAAGCTTGAGAGAAGAGACTTTCTTTTCAGGGAATGTGATTGCCTGCGGACCGTCTTTCTTCCCGAGCTTTGCTTTGATCTCGCTTCCATCCGAGAATGAGAGAGTGCCTTCTGTCCACCATGCGTCGTGAGGGAAATCTGCACGGGTGTAGAAGATGATGCGGTCGATAACCACATCTCTGCCGAAATCGAGAGAAAGCTCTGCATTCGGATCTCTGTTTATGCCCCAGCTTGACCATGGCCAGGTTCCGTGACCGTTTGAGGCAACGATTCCATCTATGGCATTTCTGGCAGCGAAGACAGATTCTCCGCGTGTCTCGATGTTTGCTTTGGCGTGAGGAAAGAGCGAGGCGTTCTCATGTGCATCATAGGGATTGAGTGCGAGATTACGATATCCCTCTGTCTCCCATTGATAAGCCTCTCTTGCCCAGAGAAAGTGCTTGTTTCCTCTGAATACTGCATCATGATAGCAGTCATGCTTCTGGCCGAAAGGAACGGGTAGTGAGAATGCATTGCCATTAGTGTAGAGCGTAGCTCTTCCCAATACTGCATCAAGCTGCAATGTCACAAATCCTTTCTTCTCAGGATATAAGGCTACCGTATCACCTTCCTGGTATTCTTCCTGAAAGACAAGATAAGCTTCTTTCTCCTCTTCTGAAACAGCAATGCTTTTTCCATTTCTTATGATTTCGATTTTCATATATGCTCCTTTTTCACAATCGTATTGTCCATGTGATGGATTCTGGTAATGTGACCAGGGTTCTGAAGAGCTTATCTGGCCATGCCTTTCTCAGTCTTGCATCGGTTATGGCTATTGTCTCCATCTCTGTCTCTGTATCGGATGGGAAGATGATGGAGAAATGCTTGGCTTTCAGTTCTTTGCCTTCCTTCTTCAGCTCTTCTGCTGTGATCAGGGAAAGCACGGCAGTCTGTTCTGCTTCGAAGTCTTCCGTGATATGAATCTCGTTCCTTTCCCTTGCACAGAAGGCTGTACGTATATATCTTTTCAGCCCTTTGCCGGTTTCGTATGTTCCTGTCAGATTCAGGGAGGTGGTATTCTCATCCATCTGTAGGATTTCTGCCTTGAATTCCTTTCCCTCATGTTCTTCGAGAGGAGGGAAGTTCACTGTGTTGTGGTAGGTGCTTCTCATTGGAAAAAGCGTATAGCGATCTTTTGAGAAAGTCTTTTTTGTATAGGTTTCTACTCCGATATCAACAAGACAGGGTACTCCGTTCTTATACAGCGTGATGCTTCCTATATCGTTGTGATTATGACTCTCTCCATTGTTTCCGCCTTTGATTGAGAAGACGATATCCTTTTCCCGGTAGATGGCAAGTCCAGTTGTCCTGTATGCAATGAAACGGGGTTTTTCTGTTTTTATGCTTTTCTGTGCTTCTTCCCTGATTTCCTCATCATTTGCAATAGCCAGATAGCGGTAGAAAAGATTGTAGTCGTTATCGCTTTCCTTCCAGTGCCGAGCGGCATCGGTTGCGGCATGGTGCATCAGCGCTTCGCTGCCGACAGCCTTGCCGAAAAGATACTCTCTGGCTGTAAGGGTTCCGGCTTTCGGAGAACTGTCTGCATAGTTGAGATATGTATCATCCTTGATATGGACATTCTCTATATATTCTGCCATTGCTTTGATCTTGCTGCTGTGGAAAATGGGCTGGAAATCGATATTGGTAGAGCGTGACAGCAATGTAAGGGCTCCCCAGAGGGCAAGAGCAGCTTCATGATAGTAATGCGCTCCTTCGTCACATCCTCCGTCATCCGGCATTGAGTCGATGTAGGCATCCAGTGCTGAGACAGCAGTTTTCAGGATTTTCCTTGCTTCTTTCTCTGACAGATCCAATGGCAGCAAAGACAAAAGCACATTCTGCACGCACCATGGTGTCCAGTTGTTGAGCGGTCCGTCATTTCCCATCCACCAGAAGTGGTCTGTCGTGAATGGAATGAGTATACGTTCTCTCAGTGCATGTTCCGTGTCCTTTACCAGAATGCTGTCCAGCTTATCTCGAAGAAGAGAGATGGTCAGTGAGAGTATCTCTCCTGTCTCACAGGCAAAGAGATCGAGAATAGGGCGTTCAAGAAGAGGGGTTGTGAGTGCGGTGGTATCGCGTACATATGTGTTGTGTGCAGGGATTGTCCACGTACACTCTGAAAGCAGGGACCAGATACCTTCTTCTATGGCGTTTATGAAGCGCCCGCAATTCTCGATAGCCTCTGCCGTGACCAGCGCGGAAAGGCGTCTGCGCTTGTCGAAGAACGGTGTCTCATAATCCGTTCTGTTGCCGTTTTCAGAGAACTTCCGATAGAGGGAAAGAGAAAGAAAAGGGAATGAAGCTTCTGCAGCTTCCTCTCCCTCTGCTATCAATTCTGCTCTGAAATCCTCTCTGATTCTTCTCAGCGGAAGAGGAGAGAATGTGATTCTCTCCAGCTTCGCTTCCCTGCCGAGTGTTTCTTCAAGTAATTTTCTCATTACCACCAGCTCTTCCATGTTCCGCCGAGGCGTACAAGTGCTTCCATCCAGTAGTAGTCACCCCAGCTGACACATTCATCGACACCCGCTTCTGTACATGTGTTATATGGGCTCTTTTTCGCATATGTACCGTGCTTTACAAGGCCATTGATACCGCTTTCATCGGCATGGACCATGCAGGTGTCATAGAGAGCTTTCATCAGTTCCTTTGCTTCTTTTCTGTACTTTCTGGCTTTCTCATACTCCTGAAGTTTTTCGTAGGAATCCGCAGCATCCAGAAAACCGCATGCAACAATGGATGCTGATGAAGAGTCCCTCGGCTCATCCCCGGAGCGGAAAATCAGATCCCAGTAGGGAATCATGTCCTCTGGAAGCTTCTCCATAAAGTATGCAGAGACTTTCTCGAAAAGATCGAGATAGGATTTTTCTCCAGTATGTCTATAGGCAAGTGCAAGTCCATAGACTCCCCATGCCTGGCCACGGGCCCATGATGAATCTGCCTTGTAACCCTGACATGTCTCACCCCTTACTGGCTTACCTGTCTCCTTGTCCATGAAGAATGTATGGTAAGAGGAGTAATCAGGGCGGAAGGAATTTGCGATACATGTTGCAGTATGCCTGAGTGCTATTGTCCTGTATTTCTCATCGCATGTCTCTTCAGTTGCCCAGTAAAGAAGGGGAAGATTAAGCATACAGTCGATGATGTATCTGTAGTTGTCATCAGCACCCATCGCTCCCCATGCCTGGATGAAGCTTCCTTTTTCCTGGAAACGGGAGATGAGGTTGTCTGCAGCGAGCAGTGCAGCTTCTCTTGCTACTGCATCCCTCTTGATCATCCATGCAGCTACGCATGATGGTGTATAGAGGAATCCCATGTCATGATGATCTACAGCGATGTGCTTCCGGATTCTCTCATGAAAACTTGTAACAAGGATTCCCGCAGCATGTGCGAATATCTCATCCCCAGTCTCGAGATAGCTCAGCCAGAGCTCTCCAGGCCAGAAACCGGTGGTCCATTCGATATTATCGATAGCTTTGTAAATGCCGTTGTCAGTACTTGTATCCTGGCATTTATAAGTATAATCCGGCAGATTGCGTCTGATGATTGTTATAGCCTCTTTGAGTGCATTCACTCGTTCTTTTTCACTTATTTCAGCTCTCATGATTTCTCCTTCAGTACTTCAGTACAATTGTTTTCTCGTTATTTTTCTTAATGAAAATCCTTCCATAGGCTTCAGCCTTGCCTGCTTTGATAAGAAAGCCTCCATCAGGATATTCAGAAGCCATGATTGCCAGAGAGTATTCATCTTCTCCGTCTCTGATAATCAATGCTTTGCCGAACTCCGCAGGGACTGTTGTGCCTGAAAGTGGCTTGGTCAAAGATTCAAGGTGTGCTTCAGCTTTGTTTTCTCCGATAGTAATCAGGGTGATGAATGTCTTTCTGCCTTCTGCTCTGCCTTTCACAGTGATAAGCGGTGCTGTAAGCAGTTCATTGTAGCGTTTTGCCATCGGGTACTGGGAAAGTACTGTCTCTTCATCTCCTGGAAACAGCAACGTTATTACTGCATTTTTCTTATGTGCAATGATTCTTCTGCCATCTGCTTTTACTTCTGTCCCTTCATCCAGATGGAAAAGAATCTCTGTTTCATTGGTTTTTCCTCCGATGATATCATCAGCGATTATGATGAAACGCTCTCCGATGGTAATGATTGATCTCCTGACTGCAGTATCTTTGTATCCAAGATGCATGGCAGAGAGGTTGCTGTAATCAGCTTTTGTTGCTGCCAAAGTGAATACAGGCTCTGCAGGTGGTGTCATAAGCCAGCTGTCAATCATCTTCGCAGGCTCTTCTCCATTGAGGATTATCGTATTGTGGCCATGTGCTCCTTTGAGAGCATAACGCTCAGGGGAAGATGTGTATGTATAGCGCCCCGTATCAGTGATGATTGCCTCTCCGTTGCTGTAGAGGTTGAAGTGCAGTGGATCTATGTGTCCATGTCCGCTGCCTGTCAGTCCGCAGTGGAAGTGTATCGCATTCTCTCTTCCCATCTTCAGGAATGCATTTCCGCTTGCTTCCATGAAGATGAGTTTTTCATCAGGTTCTTTTCCCGCTGGGAGCAATGTATCAGGTTCATGCGTCAGATAGAAAGGAACAGCTTCGATATCTCCTGCATAGTAAGAGAGCTCAGAATCGCAGAAGAGCACACTGGCTGTTGCCATCAGATCTCTCATATCTATCTCATCACTGTCTCCGAAAAGATAGCACTTTCCATCTGGACGGAGGGAGCGTCCTAATGCAAGGGACAGGGAGTGTGTATTCTCTTTCAGTGAAGACGGACAGCTTATATTGTTCCTCTCTGCTATCATCAGCACATCGCGAAGACAGTGCAGGACCTCTGCGTGGTACATGCTGCTCTGTTCCCAGTGCATTCCATCTGAGAGTGTCTGGAGCTGTGCCTCCTCATCCAGCCTTCTGATAGCTTCATCCGCGCTTTCCATGTCATCCAAGTAAAGGGAAGAGAGGAAAAGCCCATGGTCCTGCAGTATTCCCCAGTTTGAGAGCCGATGGAAATCGGTGTGTTCCGCTAAAAGATATTCTTTATGTTTATTCAAGAAGACAGAGAGTTCATTCAGCAGCTCCTCGCTGAGAATATCCTGCTGATTGAAGATCTCGATGCTCTTTATGTAATTTTCGATTCTGATACCGCATTCAAGGGAACGCCATGAGCGTTTTCTTGTTGTCTCATCGAGCTTGGTGCGGTTGTTGAAGTCCCTGAAGAGACGAAGCCAGTTCTCGTAATATTCTTTCTTGCCAGTGATGGCAAAGGCCAGTGCATTGTTGTAAAGGAATGTGTGACGGTTAAGTGCAAAACACCATTCCTCATCGCCGAAGGGGACTGCATTCCAGTCGATGGTGTCGAAATGAACGGGGACGGAACAGCGTTCCATCTCATATTTTTCCGTGAAAGTGAAAGTATTGTTCAGGCTTTGATCTGCATTCTCCAGAACATGGGCACGCCAGACAGTGTCTGTCTGGCAATGCCTGATGCTCAGAAGTGGATCTCTGAGGTAGAAATAGTGCATATCATCCTTTAAGACCGCTTGATGCGATTCCTTCTACGAAGAAGCGCTGGAAAGCGAGGAAGACTACAAGAACCGGCAGGATGGCCATGACGCTTGTTGCCATGATCAGGCCGTATTCAGCTGAGTACTGTCCTATGAACATTCTGATTCCCAGCTGTATTGTCTTTGTTCTTTCGCTGTTGAAGTAGATCATAGGTCCCATGTAGTCATTCCATACTGTGACGAAGCTCATGATGGTGAGTGTTGCCATAGCTGGCTTTGTCAGCGGAAGGACGATACGTGCGAATGTGCCATACTCCGATAGACCATCGATTCTCGCAGCTTCAAGCAGTTCGTTCGGAATTGATATATAGAACTGTCTGAGAAGGAATACTCCGAATGCGGTGAAGCTCTGCAGCAGGATAATCGAAAGGTGTGTATCGATCAGGTGCAGCTTCTGCATCATGATGTACTGTGGAAGCATGTAGACCTGCCATGGTATAGCGATGGTTGCTATATATGCAAGGAAGAGGCCGTTGCGTCCAGGGAATTTGCACTTCGAGAATCCATATGCAGCAAACGAAGAGGTCAGAAGCTGGATAATCGTTATGATTATCGAGAGCTTGAACGAGTTGAATGTGAAGAGTCCAAGAGGAATCTTCTGCCATATCGTTACATAGTTCTCCCAGTGGAATTTCTCAGGAATCCATCTGATGGGGAATGTGAAGACCTCTGTTGAGAGCTTGAATGAAGCTGAGAGCATCCAGACAAGAGGAAGGAGTGTAATAATTGCCAGTACAGCCAGCATGACATAGATCAGTACAGTCTTTACTGGGTTTCTTTTTTCAATCATCATCTTGCTTTCCTCCTATCAGAGATAATCTGTGAACTTCTTCTCGCCACGGAACTGGATGACAGTAACAGCGAGTACGATGACGAAGAGCACGACGGATGCAGCGGCAGAGCTGCCGTAGTTCCAGTACTTGAATGTCTGATCATAGATGTAGTTGGCAAGGAGTGTTGTACTGATGCCAGGTCCACCTTCTGTCAGAGCGAAGATTAGGTCGAAGCTCTTGAAACTGTTGATTGTGAGCATGATGAAGACAAAGAATGTGCTAGGTGTGAGCATAGGCAGCGTAATTTTGAAAAAGCGCTGTGTTCCAGTTGCTCCATCGAGTGTGGCTGCTTCATACAGCTGAGCCGGAATATCCTGCAGACCTGCAAGATAGATGAGCATGTAGTAGCCCATGAACTTCCAGATTGAGACGATGATGACACCCCAGATAGCCCAGTCAGTGGAGGCGAACCATCCTGGAGGATTTGCAATACCGATTCCTCTGAGGAAGTTGTTGATAGGGCCGTAATTCTGCTCGAAAAGCTGCTTCCAAACGGCTCCGATAGCAATCATTGAAGCTACATACGGGAAGAAGATTGCAGCTCTGAAGGCATCGCGGCCTCTTATTTTCTTGTTCAATGCGCAAGCAAGTCCCAGCGATGCCAGCAGTGTGAGTACTACAGAGAAGACGACATAGAGGATTGTCTTCCAGAATGCTGAAGAGAACCTGTAGTCGGTGAAGATGTTCTTGAAATTGTTCAGACCGACAAATTCCATCGCTGTGAATCCATCCCATTTCATGACGGAAAGTACAAGAGTAAAAACAACAGGGATGAGGATGAAAATGGCGAAGCCAAGGAAATTGGGCAGGATGAAGGTGTAACCGATAAGTGCATTCTTCCGTCTCAGAGAGGAAGCTTTTGCTTCGGCAAGAGTCTTCTCTTTTGCCATATCTTTTCTCCTTTTTTATTTTCTGTGAGGTAAAAAGGGCTGCCTAATGCAGCCCTTTCTGATGTTTTTCAGACTCAGTTGCCCATGATTCTCGCATAATTTGTGTTCATGTTTGCAATGCCTTCATCAACTGTCTGCTCTCCAAGAAGAATCAGCTGGTGCTCAGCAAGCAGCATCTGGTCGATTTCTGTAACGTGATCCATAGCTGGGCGGTCAGGAGAGATATTTACTGCATAAAGACCTTCCATGACGCCTTCTGGCATACCGTCAACAGCTGCGAATGTCTCGAGATATCCCTCTCCTGAGAGAGCAGGAATCTGTCCGTTCTCAGCCATGATCTGTGCACCTTCTGGACCTGCGAGGAACTTAGCGAATGACCATGCGGCATCCTTGTTCTTGCTTGCATTATTGATACAGATAGGAGTTGTTGCGCCTACTGTGTATCCTGCAGGAACATCCTCAGCATGTGGAACAACTGCGACACCCCAGTTTACATCGCTCTCTCCGGAGAGGTTGCGTGCGACCATTGTATTGATCAGCCAGCTGCCCATTGGGAGCATAGCGACCTGTCCCTGTGCGAAGATGTCTGTGTAGGAGAGACCAGAAGCCTGGATCTGTGCGAATGACATACATGTTCCAGCTTCCTGCATTCTGAGAACCATCTCATAATATGGCTTGAAGAATGAGTACTCGCCATCCATGATAGTATGCTTGCCATCCTGGACACCCCAGTTCTGTACACATGCGTTCCAGCTGTGGAAGTAAGCGCCGTACTTCTTTGTTGCGCCTTCGCCCATTGTGACCTGTGCAGCAAGATCCTCGAACTCTGCCCATGTCATGTCATTGCTTGGATATGCAACGCCTGCTGCATCGAAGATGTCCTTGTTGTAGAAAAGAACATACTGGTCAGTTCTTACAGGCATGCCGTATGTATTGCCGTCGAAGATGAAGTTTGCATCTGTTCCATTGTACTGTGACATGTCGATGCCGTCAGCTTCGATATATGGAGTGAGATCTGCAAGCTGTCCTCTGTCATAGAAAGTCTTTGTCTTGTCAGCTTCCTTTACGAGGAAGAGGTCAACATCGGAACCACCGTTGAGCTGTGTGTTGAGCTTTGTTACATAGTCTGCAGCAGGTGTATCCTGAACTTCAATCTTGATTCCAGGGTTGGCTGCTTCGAATGCTTCTATTGTTCTTGCAAGATATGGATTCTGTGCGTAATCCCATACTGCGAATGTAAGAGTTGTTGTTCCATCTTTAGATGCGCTCTCTCCGCTTCCTCCAGCTACGAGGCCTGTGACTGCGATAAGAGCGACGAGAAGAACAGTGAATACTTTTTTCATGCTTATCTCCTTTTTGCCTTTTCAGGCTACATATAGATTGGAACATGGCTTTTACGATTTAGAAATGCGGAAAATTGGCTTTTTTGAGTAAAATATTGAACTCTCTAAGCTGGAAATTTGCAATATTTTTACATTTGCCCTGGTTTTCAGGTTAAAATTCTTCACAGGGAGATGAGATTGTGAGATCGACGCTCAAGGCAAGAATCATTACATCAGTACTTATCTGTTTTATTGCTGTATGGTTTCCTTCCATCCTGATTCTCTTTTCTCATATGAATAAGGAAGTCTATGACGAGGCTTCCAGTGTTGTGCGGGAACAAGTCGGCAATGCTCTCGGAGAAGTCAATGATGATATCTTTTCCATCGTTGATGCAATCAGCTGGATCTGCAGCGAGAAGAGTGTGGCAGAAGCCTTTGAGTACTCTTCGCTCGATGAGCGGGGTGCTGCAGTTGCTGTATTGGAAGCCCAGCGCAGAATTGAAGCTTATATGGCAGCATCCAGCGTCTCATCCAGCCTTAATAAGATTATTCTCTTCTCCCCTGACAGCAGTCTCTTCTTCGAATATACGGTATGGCGGAGCGGAACGCTTGGAGACGTGGATCTCATTCTTTCATCTCCGGAATTCCAGAATCTTTCATTTCCTCCTGGCGTGATAGTCTCCATCAGCCTTGGCCGCACATTGAATCCGGTTTCTGAGCTTTGTGTCATTGCCTATGGCAAAGTGAGAGATTCCAATGCCTATGTATATGCTGAATTCTCCGCAGAGATTTTTGAGCCTTTGATCAGCATTTTCCCTGATATCTATATATATTCTTCCGATTATTCTTATCCGGGGGCTATACCTGACGTGCTCTGGCAATCAGATTATACCCGGTCAATATACTCACTTGATATTCCAGATGTGAAAGCCATCCATTTTCAGGAACGGATGCCGCTGAGTATCATCTCCTCTTCAGGTCTTGCGGTTTTCGCTCTTGTCATCGTAGCTTCAATCCTGCTCTTTATTCTTGTTTCTGTTCTGCTGTCCCGCTATCTGACAAAAGCGTCATCAAAACTGGTGAGGCATATTGAATATCTGATGGATACGAAAGATTTCGGTTATACGGATAAAACCATAGAATCTGGTGACAAGGAACTTGCGCAGATAGGGCACGCTGTGAATGCCATGAGTATTTCCATCTCAAGCCTTCTGAAGAGCAATGAGAAGCTGTTTGAAGACAAAAAGCGCATGGAGATTGATATGCTGCAGATGCAGGTCAACCCGCATTTTCTCTATAACACCCTTGAATCGATGCATTATCTTGCTGAAGTCCAGAGGAATGAGGGAATTGCCAGAATGAGCAGAGGGCTTTCAACACTCCTGAGAAACATGGCAAAGGGCAGCAGTGACAGGATACCGCTGAGAGAAGAGCTTTCGCTTCTCCGTGATTACGATGATATCCAGCAGGTGAGATACATGGGAATGTATGAACTTGTCTGCGATGTTCCGGATTCTCTTCTCGATTACACGGTACAGAAATTCACGCTGCAGCCGTTAGTTGAGAATTCGATATTCCATGGTATTGAGCCTGCCGGACACTTCGGGACTATAACCGTTTCCGCCTCCTTGGATGGTAATACGCTACAGCTTGTCGTTGCAGATGATGGGGTTGGTATGACGGAGGATGAGATAAGAAACATCTTCCGGGAAAGAAAACACTCAAAGACAGATATGACTGGCGTCGGACTGAGGAATATCAATGAAAGGATAAAGCTGGTTTATGGAGAAGAATATGGGCTTTCCTTTGAATCAGAGAAAGGAAGCTGGACAAAAGTGATAGTGCGTGTAAGAGCGGAGAGGGAAGATGAGATATAAAGTGCTGGTAGCGGATGATGAACCCATTATCCTTTCGGGAATCAGACACCTCATAGACTGGAAAGAGGCGGATGCCGTCATCTGCGGAGCTGTTTCCAACGGAGCGGAAGCGTACCATGTTATCGAGACAGAGCATCCGGATATTGTCATCACTGATATCCGCATGCCAGTGATGGATGGGCTTGCCCTTGCTGGAAAATGCAGTGAGGAGTATCCGGATATAGTCTTCATAATCCTTACGAGCCTCATGGAGTTCAGTCTTGCAAAGGAAGCCATCAGATATGGAATCTCCGATTATCTTTTAAAGACAGAGCTCACAAACGAGAAGCTACTGAAGGCTCTTGAAAAAGCTGAGAAGGAATGTCTGAGACGGCGAGGCGGGGTCCAGAGGAAGGAGGAAGGCAAAGATACTGACATTGCTGGAATCGTTTCCAATCTGTTCATCATGCGCGATGTTACCCATGGTACTAAGAATTTTCTCGAGAAACATGGGCTTTTGGATGATTTCGCCTTCTTTTCGCTTGTCTTCTCATTTCCACAGCCCAGCCTTGAGAAGCAATGGTGTGTGGAGGATTATAAGAAGCTCCATGATTGGGAGATGGATATCGCAGGAAAGATAATCCCTTCATTCTTCTCTTCATGCTTTCCTGTTATTCCGGTCTCGGGTAAAGAAGGAACACTTCTCTATTTTGCTTCTGCATTGAATGAAGCGACCTGGAGTGCAGTCTCTCAGAGGGTTGAGGCTAAGCTGAGAGAGGCTTCTCTGATGGTGACGGGACTGAATCCCGTATTGCTGCGGACTCCTGTACTGCATGGCCGTGACAGTCTGAAAAGCGGAAGGGATGAGATGGAAGCTCAGTTGATGGCTTATTATCTTGGCAGGAAAAGGGAAGAGCTTTCTCCTTCCACTCTTGATATCGATTCAGTCTTTCCAAAGCTTGAAAGCGCTATTGCAGAGAGGGAGGTTGTCGGCTGCAGGACCTGTTTTTCAGTCATCAGAGAAGCCATCAAAGGAACCGATCATAGCCTCAGTCAGTTTGAATTCACAGCCTCTGCTTTGCGTTCAGCACTGTCCAGCGGGCTTTCTGCCATAGGATTGAAAGAAGACTCAATTGTTTCGGATATCTTCGATACAGTTGATTTCATCACTCTGCGCTCGGAGAGCCTGCAGTTTCTGGATGATACTGAAAACAGCATCATCGCACTTCTGGGCAGCAGATCCGGTTCCGGCTCTGGCGTTGCTGATAAAGCCCGTGAGTATGTGATAGCGCATGTCATGGAAAGAATATCCCTTGGGGATGTTGCAGATTATGCCTGCGTATCTCCGAGTTATATGTCCAAGAGCTTTAAAAGGACAATGGGCATCAGCCTAGTCGACTATATAAACAAGATGAAGGTGGAAAAAGCAAAAGAGATGATGGCTTCCTCTCGTTCTGAGCGCATTGCTGATATAGCGCTTTCACTTGGCTTTGCCAATATCTACTACTTTTCCAAAGTCTTCCGTAAGGTGGAGGGAATACCTCCTACTGAATATATTAAAAAGATATCTGATAATTCCGATTACGGAATATAATGGAGTATATATGTACTATTTGGGCATCGATTGTGGCACACAGGGAACAAAGGCTGTTGTTTTCTCACCAAAGGAAGGACGTGTAATAGGAAAAGGTTATGAAAGCCATCCGATCCATGTCGGGGAGCACGGTGAGAGAGAACAGGAGATTTCCTGGTGGAAGGAGGCACTCATCCATGCAGTGCGGCGTGCTGTTGCTGCGAGCAATGTGAGAGCGGAGGAGATTGCTGCAATCTCTGTCAGCGGACAGCAGCATGGATTGGTACTGCTTGATGAGAGTGGCAATCCCCTGAGGCCTGTGAAGCTCTGGAATGATACATCCACCGCAGCGGAAAATGATGAGATAATCTCTTCCGCCGGTGGGCTTAAGGCTGTGTCTTCTCTTATTGGGACCTCTCTCCCGGTCGGTTATACAGCAAGCAAGGTATTATATGTCGGACGGAGGGAAGCTGAGGTCTGGAAGAAAGTCAGACATGTCCTGCTCCCTCATGACTGGATCAATTACTATCTCACAGGTGAGTATTTCACGGATTCCAGCGATGTCAGCGGTACAGGATATTTCAGCGTCAGAAGCGGTACTTATTCTTCTTCGATGATTTCTATTCTGGATTCTTCCGGCATACTGGAGAAAGCACTTCCTGAAATTCTGCCATGGAATGAAGGGAGAAAGCTTAGAAAGGAAGCTGCCGAGATGCTGGGGCTGGAAGAGGGAACGCTTGTCGCTGCAGGTGGCGGTGATAACACTATGAGTGCGCTGGGTACCTCCGGTATTGTCCCAGGGCGTCTGACGCTCAGCCTCGGTACAAGCGGTACGCTCTGTCTTTCATCAAAGCCGAAGGCAGCCGGAATTGATGAACTTCTGCAGGTGTATAGAATCTCTGATGGATTTCTCTCTGCAATATGCTCGCTGAATGCAACAAGTGCGACAACAAGTATCCAGCAGCTGTTTTCCATTTCAATCGAGGAGTTCAACAGACTTCTCGAGGAGACTGATATCGGAAGCGGAGGAGTGATTGCTTTGCAGTTCTTCTCTGGAGAGAGGGTTCCTCCTCTGCCGTCTTCCAGCGGAATGTTCAGAAATCTCACTACAGCAAATCTCACGAGGGGAAATATTGTCAGAAGTGTTGCAGAGGCATGCATATTCACGCTCCGCTATGGCTATGACCGCATGATGCAAAGCTTCTCTGCTCCTGACATGATGATCATGACAGGCGGTGGCTGCAACAGTGCCGCCTGGCGCCGTATTGCATCTGCTATCCTCCGCCTTGACGGTGAGGTGCTTGAAAGCGATGAGGGAGGGGCTCTCGGAGCTGCTCTGCAGGCTATGTATCTCCATCTTCATTCCATTGGAGAAGCTGTTTCTCCCGAAGGACTTGCAAAGCGTTATGTGAAGTTCAGAAAGGAGTGTTTTACACCTGTGTTTTCGTCTGAGGCTGAGCGTTATGATGAATGCTATTATAGGTGGAAAGAAGCCCTTAATAAGGAGTGGGGCGATATTCTCCTCGAGTAAATAGCTTTAAAGGGGTTAAATCGAAAAAAAATATCCAAAAAAAGAAAAATATTTTAGAGAATATAGGGTGTCAGGGTATAAGATACACAGGCAGGCACAGCAAATAGTGCTGAGTGTATTTTATAATGTTGGGATAGAGAAGCGGCAGCTTCTTTGAGAGGGAGAGCTATGATAGAAATCAGGCACCTTAGAAAGGTCTTTGATGATGATACCATCCCGCTGAAAGATATCGATATCACGATAAACAGAGGTGATGTGATATCTATCATCGGACCATCCGGCACAGGTAAATCCACACTTCTGAGATGTATAAACATGCTCACGGAGCCCACATCGGGCAGTATAATCGTAGACGGCCAGGATATTACTGAGAGAGGCTGTAACCTGAACGAGATCAGGAAGAAGATGGGCATGGTTTTCCAGTCTTTCAATCTTTTCGGTCACCTTACAATCATTGAGAACATCATGAATCCTCAGATAACGCTCCTGGGAAGAAGCCGTCAGGAAGCATATGATAAAGCTATGCACCTTCTTCAGGTGGTCGGTCTTGCCTCCAAGGTCTTTGCATATCCCGATGAGCTTTCAGGAGGACAGCAGCAGAGAATCGCGATTGCGCGTACGCTGGCGATGGATCCTGAAATCATCCTCTTCGATGAGCCTACATCCGCACTCGATCCATCGATGATCGGAGAAGTCCAGTCTGTAATCAAGATGCTGGCGAAGACGGGTGTCACGATGATGATTGTCACCCATGAGATGGATTTTGCAAGAAAGATCTCAAACCGCATCATCTTCATGTATGATGGCTATGTCCTGGAGGATGGGACTCCAAAGCAGGTCTTTGAGCATCCGAAGCATGAGATTACAAAGAAATTCATCCAGCGTCTCTCTTCGCTTACTTACAGGGTGAATTCCGAGCACTTTAGCCTCGAGGCCATGAATGATGAGCTTTCAGTTTATGGTGAGAAGCTTCTGATTGAAGCAGAAAGACTCAGTAAGCTGACAATGGCTGTCGAGGAAATCTGTATCAACAACATCGCTGCAGATAATCCTGATTCAGATATCCTCATCAAAGTCGAGTATTCCGAGAAGCTCGATGTCCTTTCCCTCCTTATTCTTTATAAAGGCGAGAAATTCGAAGTGTGTTCTTCACAGAGCAAGCTCTTCCAGGACCTGCTGGCTGAGCCTACGACAGAGGTCAAGGAAGCGGATCTTGAAAATGATCCGTCAGGCTATGAGCATGAGGTTCTGATGCGCTTCAGATGGGCAGAGGAGGATGCTGAATGAGAAAGCTTGGTTTGTTTCTGCTGATGGTTCTGTCCCTTTCCTCTGCACTCTGGAGTGCTGAGTTTGAGACCATTGAGGATCTTAATGGGCATGATATTGGTGTACAGACAGCTGTATTGTATGAAGAGCTGATTCAGGACAGGGTCCCTGATTCCACATTCCAGTACTATACAATGCCTAATGATATGATTCTTGCACTCCAGTCCGGAAAAGTCGATGCATATCTTATCGAGGAAGTCAGCTATGGTGTGCAGAAGAAGAATCATCCTGATCTGACTGTTCTCGAGGAACCGGCTGGGTATATCAATGCAACTTGTATCATCGGCAATAATGAGAAACAGGACAGACTCCTCTCTGATCTTAACTCTTTTATTGCCGAAAGCCGTGAGAATGGTCTGCTGGATGAGCTGTATGATTACTGGATCACTGATTTCGATCCCATCAATGATACGTGTGATGTGACTGGGTTTACCGGAGAAAACGGTATCATATCCGTTGCGATTGAAGGAGGATACGAGCCTTTTTCGTTTATCAGCAATGGGCAGGAATCTGGTTTTGATGTTGATTTCATCTGCCGCTTTGCACGTGCATATGGATATACTCCTGAGTTCTATGAAGTTCCTTTTGAGGCAATAGCACCTGGTGTTGAGACTGGTAAGTATGATATCGGAATGAACATCGTTGTCTCTGCAGAACGCAATGAGACAGGAACGCTTTCCGATGTTTATTACTCGACACCGATCAGGCTTGTGATAATGGGCGAGGATGAGAGCAATGCGACATTCCTCGATTCTCTGAAGGATAGCTTCTATAAGACATTCATCAGAGAATCGAGATGGGAGCTCTTCGTTCAGGGCGCAGGAATCACAATCCTCATCACTCTCACATCAATCATCGCAGGAACATTTCTGGGCTTTGTTGTCTATATGATCTGCCGCAAAGGCAGCATAATCGCCAACAAGACAACCAATTTCTTCCTCTGGCTCATTCATGGAATGCCTACAGTCCTTCTGCTCATGATTCTCTACTACATTGTATTCGGGTCATCCCGTCTCAGTGGTACATGGGTTTCTGTAGTGGGCTTTTCGCTGATGTTCGCATGTTCCATGATCGATATGCTCCGTGTGGGGTGCAATGCCATCGGTCGTGGCCAGTTTGAAGCTTCCAGAGCACTAGGATACTCTGAAAGCCAGAGTTTTTTCAGAATCATACTTCCACAGGCTGCCCAGCACTTCCTTCCGATTTACCGCAATGAAGTCGTAACGCTTATCAAGGAGACTTCTGTTGTCGGTTATATCGCAGTTCTTGATCTGACAAAGATAAGTGACCTTGTCAGAAGCAGGACTTATGAAGCTTTCTTCCCTCTGATCGTTACTGCGATCATGTATTTTGTGATTTCTGCACTGATGACGAAGATTGTTACTTTCATAGAGCATGCAATTGATCCGAAGCGCAGGAAAAAAGAGAAGATTCTCAAGGGAATAAAGGAACAAGAGTAGTGATTGCCGCCTTCGGGCGGCATTTTCTTTCCTTTCCAGTTTTCCGTATGTGGAATACAATAGCCGTATGAAAGTTCTGATTGTTGGTGGAGTTGCAGCGGGAACCAAAGCTGCTGCAAAACTCAAGAGGGAAGACCGGAGCGCTGATGTCCGCATCATTACAAAAAGCAAGGATATATCATATGCAGGCTGCGGCCTGCCTTACTATATCGGAGGAGTCATAGCTGAGCGCAGTGAGCTCATTGTGAATACTCCAGAGAAATTCTCAGCACTGACTGGTGTGGATGTCATTACCGGTGCAGAAGCCACCGCTGTGGATTTCGCACATAAGACAGTCACATATACAAAGGATGGCAAAGAGGAGAAAGAGTGCTATGACAAGCTTGTTATAGCTACTGGTGCTGAGAGTATTGTCCCTCCTGTTCCGGGAACTGCCCTTGATGGTGTTTTCTCTCTCAGAACCCCCGATGATGCAGAGGCAATCCGGGAATATGCTGGCAGAAGCGATGTGAAGAAAGCAGTAGTCATCGGTGCCGGTTTCATTGGTCTGGAGAGTGCTGAGAACCTCAGAAGAGCAGGGCTTTCCGTCTCTGTCATCGATATGGCTGATAACATCATGCCGAATGCATTCGACAGTGAGATGGCTTCCTGGGCAAGAAAGCGCATAGAGGAAGCTGGAATCAGGGTAATGACCAAGACGCGTCTCGAGTCCATTGATGGACAGAAGAAAGCTGAGGCAGTCAGGACTGATAAAGGTTCTCTTCCTGCAGATCTTGTCGTATTGGCTCTGGGAGTCCGTCCATCCACTGCATTCCTTTCCGGTACAGGACTGAAAATGGAGAAGGGCGCTATCGTCACTTCTCCTGATATGAGTACTAATATCAGGGATGTCTACGCTGCTGGCGACTGTGCCCTTGTCACTAACCGTATCACAGGAGAGGGGATGTACAGCGCTATGGGGTCAACTGCCAACATCACAGGCCGTGTTCTGGCAAAGAGCATTGCCGGAAAGCATTCCTCCTATCCTGGTGCAATCGGAACAGGTGTCGTACATATTCTTGATACTCTCAACGCCGCACGTACTGGCCTTACCGAAGAGAGTGCTAGAAAAAGCGGTTTTGATGTGGTAAGTGTTGTTGCAGTCACTGATGATAAAGCACATTACTATGCTGGCTCATCATTCTTCATCATGAAGATGGTTGCAGAGAAGAAGACACATCGCATTCTCGGTTTCCAGATACTTGGCAGCGGCAATGTCGATAAAATGAATGACATCGCTGTTGTGGCTGTGTCAGAAGGAATGAGGGTGGAAGACTTCGACACTATGGACTTTTCATATGCACCGCCATTCTCTACTGCAATCTCCCCGTTTGTGCAGATATGCAATATTCTCGAGAATAAAATAGCGGGAGAATTCGAGACAATGACGCCTGCTGAATATGCCGAAACAAGAGGCAGGGGATATAAAGTTGTCGACGTAATGCCTGAAAAGACCATACCAGGTGCGTTCTGGGTCAATCTTGGAACTGTGAATGGTCCTGTGAAAGGTCTGGAGAAAGATGAGAAGCTTCTTCTGGTCTGTGCACGTGGCAAGCGTGGATATTTCCTGCAGAACAGGCTGAAATCCTATGGCTATTCCCAGACGAGAGTTCTGGAAGGCGGTATAACAGTCAACGATGTGCGTGTTGATTTCGGTTCTGTGATTCCTGCCGAGGAAGTGAAGAGGGTGAAGGGCCTTGGCTGTCTGCAGGACAAGCGACAGCCGGATCATTTCAATGTCAGAGTCATCACCAGAAACGGGAAGATCACCGCTTCCGAGCAGATTGCAATAGCAGAAGCTGCTAAACGTTTTGGTTCTGGTGAGATTACGATGACGACGCGTCTGACGCTGGAGATACAGGGTGTGCAGTATAGCAGCATCGAGCCTCTGATAGCCTTCCTGAAGGATCATGGTCTCGATACAGGTGGAACAGGGAGCAAGGTCCGTCCTGTTGTTTCCTGTAAAGGTACAACATGCCAGTATGGACTGATTGATACATTTGCCCTTTCTGAGAAACTGCATACTGTTTTCTATGAGGGATGGCACAATGTATCGCTTCCTCATAAATTCAAGATTGCAGTCGGAGGATGCCCGAATAACTGCGTCAAACCGAGCCTGAATGATATAGGTATCATCGGACAGCGCCTTATCGATTTTGATTATGATAAATGCCGTGGCTGCAAAGTCTGTCAGGTAGTCTCCTCATGCCCGATAAAAACTGCTCATGTAGCTGACGGTAAGCTTTTGGTGAAGGCAGAGGAATGCAATCACTGCGGACGATGCCTTGATAAGTGTCCGTTCGGTGTCACATCACACTACACAACAGGTTATGCAATCTATGTCGGCGGTCGCTGGGGAAAGAAGGTCGAGATGGGCAAGCGGCTTTCCAGAGTGCTTACAAGCGAGGAGGAGGTTATCAGGACAGTGGAGAATGCAATTCTGCTGTTCCGTGATGAAGGAATCAGCGGAGAGCGTTTTGCCGATACTGTCAACCGTCTTGGTCTGGAGTACGTGGAAGAGAAGCTCTTCTCTGCCAGCATTGACAAGGAGGCTATCTTGAATAAGACTGTTATTGGCGGGGCGACCTGCTGACAGAATCCAGGATTTGCCAGACTTCGATATAGTAAGGAAAGGGCCTTGAAACAATCCTGATTCCGGATAGTGGAATCAAATGAGAAGGCTCTTTCTTTTTTTGTCTTTTATTTTCATTATTCTGCCGCTCGCTGCTGATGGGGTAGCTTGCCTCAATTCATCCTGTGCCGACATATGGTGTCTGGCAGGAGGTACTGCTGATATCACAGTGGGGGAAGCTGTGGAACGCGGTTTTGCCTCACCGGATGCAGTTCTTGTTGACAGCGCTTCAGGCAGGAACATAAACAGGGAGCTCTTGGTAGCATCCGATCCGGAGCTGATAATCGGATCTGAAGATACTGCCAGCCATGTCCTGCTTAAATCCTTCATGGAGAAGCTTGGCAAGAAAGTTATACTTCTGAAACAGGACAGCTTCAGTGATTTTCTCTCGTCTTTCCGCCTTCTTTGCACAATCACGGGCAGAGAGGATCTCTGGGATGAATACGGGGAAGGGCAGAAGTCTGAGATAGAACGCATCATAGAGTCTGCAAGAGAGCATGAGGAAAGACCGGTAGTCCTTTTCATCAGGGCAGGCAGTGCATTTTCTTCCGTAAGAGCTAAAGGGACAGGGGACCATTTTGCATCTTCAATCATCGAGAATCTTGGTGCTGTGAATGCTTACGATGCCTTGGATAGCAGAGCCGAGACTCTATCGCTTGAGGCATTGCTCACTGCTGATATCGATAAGATCCTTGTTGTAGCGCAAGGTGATGAGAAAGCAAGTACGGATTATGTTAAGCAGCTGTTTTCACAGCCTGGATGGAGAGATATAAGAGCTGTGAAAGAGGGGGAGGTCTGGTTCCTTCCTAAATCTCTTTTCCATTTCAAGCCCAATGGAAGATGGGCTGAGGCATACCGCATGATGGAGAATGTGTTTTATGAGAAGTGACAGGTCCTTTTACCAGTCTGCTTTGCTGCTGACAGCTGTGTTCATTCTTCTTTTTCTGTCATCGCTCTTCATTGGTAGCAGCAGGATAGAACCAGATAATATATTTGTCTCCGGTTCTGTTGATAATATCATCATATTCTCTATCAGGCTTCCTAGGGCTATTGCTGCCGCGCTGGCAGGCTTTGCGTTCTCCCTCTCTGGCTTGCTGCTTCAGAGCGCGACAGGAAATGATCTTGCAAGTCCTAATATCATAGGAATGAACTCCGGGGCGGGGTTTGCTGTACTGCTGTTCATTTCATTCTTCCCTTCACTTTTCTTTCTGCTGTCTCTTGTGGCATTCATGG
>CALXLB010000002.1 GCA_944389085.1 uncultured Spirochaetaceae bacterium | reverse complement strand
TACATAGGGGATGGAACAAGAAGGGAGGCACCTTTTTCTGTGAAGAGATTGACGGAGAGAGCAAGAGCATGCAGAAGCCCCTGAGCGAAGATGATGTCTTCTTTGGCCATGATCCAGCCATGTTTCTGCTTCAGCCATTGAGCGACAGCTGCTGTATCCTTTGGAAATGATGGATAGCCATACACTCCAAGCCCTGCAAGTACTCTGCCGGCTTCCTGTACATGAGGTTCTGGCAGGAAATCCATATCTGCAACCCAGAATGGTTCTGCTACAGGATTGGCAGAGATATTCTCGATAGCATCTCTGTTCCACTTGATGCTGTTTGTATTACGTCTGTCAGCTGCTATATCGAAATTCATCTTTTTTTCAGCTCCTTTGTGCTGACAAGTCCATGGTACTGGCCTTCAGCTCCTTTATAATCTATAGCATGCCCGGGGCATCTGTGGTAGCAGGCGAAGCATGAAATACATCTATCTCCATAAACAGCTTTTCCGTTCTCCATGGTTATATTCTCTTCTGGACAGATTGAAGAACAGATACCGCAGCCCGTGCAGTTTCCGTTTATCTGAAGCCTGCTGTTCTCTCTTGGTTTCATTGAAGCTGTGGACAGGGCTCTGACTATTCTCCAGCCCGGGCCTCTGCGTGGTATCCTGATTTCCTCGCGTTCTGTTTCTTCGATGATTGCGGCAAGCTTCCGGTCAGCTTCTGCTGCTGCCTTTCTCGCTTCTTCCTCTGTCACGGCTTTCTTCTGCAGCGGAAGGTATGCGTCAGGAAGCTTGATTGATGCGCCGTATGAGAGTGCAATACCCACAGAAGCAAGGCTCTGGGAGAGATCATGGAGTGTATAGAGAGGAAAAGCTCCGCATGTCACAACGGAGAAAACATACCCTAGAGATGAGTTGTCGCGGCTGGCAAGATATTCTCTGATGAACTTTCTTACAGGGAATGGAAGTCCCCAGCAGTAGACTGGAAAGATGATTCCCAGTCTTTCCGTATCTTCCGGGAGCATGTACTCGCCTGAGAGCAGTGATTCGATGAAGTGGATTTCAGCATCAGGAAACTGCTTTGCTGCATAAAGGCTGTTGCCTGTACCTGTATAGACTACGATTTCAGTTTTCATACAAAGTCCGATGCCTCTATGTTCTCGATGATCTTGACAGTCTCTTCAGTGTCTTCATCTGTGTTGTTCAGCGATGTCACGATTCTTCCCATTCCTCCATCTTCTAGGAAGAGTACACCCTTCTTCCTGAAAGCTTCGACGATGGAAGCGATAGGGTAGCGCGATGTGAAGAATATCATATTGGTGGAAGAGATTGCGATGTCGACCCAGTCTGTTGCCGCCAGGGCTGCTGAGATGGCCGCTCTGTGCTCATGATCCTCTTTCAGCCTTCCGATATTATGTTCCAGAGCATAGATTCCAGCCGCTGCCAGAAGCCCTATCTGCCGCATACCCCCGCCAAGAAGCTTGCGGCATCGTTTTGCTTCTCTGATGAATTCCTTTGTAGATGAGAGGATGGAGAACGCAGGGCAGCCAAGTCCTTTGGAGAGACAGAATGTGATATCGTCGGAGGTCGCGGCATAATCCTTTACGCTGATACCGCTCTCCACAGAGGCATTGAAGATTCTTGCTCCGTCGAGATGCACCCAGAGATTATGGCGTTCAGCGACTTTCTTAATAGCCTGCAGATTGTCCAGCGGATATATAAGACCGGATGTGGTGTTCTCTGTTTCTATCATAGATGTCTCGGACATATCGTATGCATATCCATGCACATTCTTCTCCACATCCTCTGCCTTCATGATTCCGTTATCGGAGGGGACGAAAACAGGAAGTGTTCCTGAAAGGTATGATATCGCTCCGATTTCATGTCTGACGATGTGTGATTCCTTTGCACAGAGTATCTCTTTGCCTCTGCCTCCATGAATCATCATGGGGATAAGGTTTCCCATACAGCCGGATGAGACTATAAGAGATTCTTCTTTTCCGGTAATCTCCTCTGCCATTTCCTGCAGCCTGTTTGCTGTAGGGTCTTCTCCGTAGACATCATCTCCTGTCTCCGCCTGGTAAATGGCTTTTCTCATCTCTTCCGTCGGTTGTGTGAATGTATCTGATCTGAAATCCTTCATAATCTGCTCCTTAGTGTATCAAGTAATTCAAAAAAGGTTGGGAATGTGACAGCGGCAGCTCTTTCGTCATCGATTATTATCGGTCCGTCAGCGACTGCAGAGGCTATTGCCATAGACATGATGATTCTGTGGTCTCCATAGCCTTTGACGCTGGCTCCCTGTATCTTACCTCTGCCGTGGATTAACAGCCCATCGCTCTCTTCCTCAGCTTCGACTCCGAGCCGTGCAAGGTTTTCATGCATGCACTTTATCCTGTCCGTTTCCTTGATCCTTGCCTGTGAGACATTGGTAAGATGAGTATCCCCGCAGGCTGCCGCTGCAGCTATGGCGAGGATAGGAAGCGTGTCCGGAATGGCATTGAGATCGAATTCTCCGCCGGAAAGCCTCTCCGGTCCTGTGACAGTCACTGCATTTCCGTTCCATTCGATTCTTGCTCCCATTTTCTCAAGGATTGAGAGAATGGCTTTGTCCCCCTGTGGATCATCCTTGTCGAGGCCTTGGACGGTGATGGAAGTACCGGAGATGGCTGCTGCGACAAAGAAGAATGAAGCGGAGGAGAAATCCCCTGGGATATATTCCTCGAAAGGCTTGTATACCTGTCCGCCTTCGATTTCCGCATGCATGTAATCATCACTGATAGTATATTCAATGCCTTCTTTATCGAGCCATCTGAGGGTAAGTGTCACATATGGCTTTTCGAAAAGGATTGGGCAATCTATCACAGTGCGTCCTGTCGAGAGGGGAGAGGCGAGCAGCAGGCCTGAAAGATACTGGCTTGTTCTGCACTCTATCACAGTGCGTCCTCCTCTGATTGGCCCTTTTATGCTTACAGGAGGCTTTCCATCGCAGTCTTTGCTTTCAGCTCCTAGTGCTTGCAGTGCTGCGGAGAGAGGCCCCACAGGTCGTTTTCTGAGCTGGTCATCGCCTGTAATCGTCACCTCTTCTGAGAGTGTGCCAAGCATTGGCAGAAGCAGGTAAAGCGTAGTTCCGCTGTTTCCCGCGTCTATTACAGTTCCTTTTTCTGCCTGTAATCCATTTGATGTGACATATGCAGTCTTATTGTCTGCAGAGAATGAGACATCTGCCCCCAGTGCTTTTACCGCTTCAATAGCTGAAAGCGTGTCGGAAGAGAGCAGCGGATGATGTATGACAGACTTTCCTTTTGCTGCTGCGGCAATAAGAAAAGCCCTGATGGTCTGGCTCTTTGAGGCAGGGATTTCCACAGTTCCCTGCAGCCTCTTCGGTTCGAGTGAAATCATGGAGGGAATTATAGCAACAACTCCATCTTCTTGTCATAACTGGCAGTGCTATTTGAGTTCTTTCCTCTCGATTCTGGATGGGATGCTGAGTTTTGAACCGAAACCTTTGCCTTTCTCGAAGCTCTCAGGGTTCCAGCTGTATGTCCGCACAGCACTTTCCGTGATTCTCACGCTCTGGAATACGATCTTCTTCGCGAGGTTCTTGTTATTGTTCTGAATGAGAATGAGAGCGTTGTCAGCAGTGCTGTCCGCAGTGTGCTGGGAAAGTACATTCACAATGCCGCGTATGAAGCTGTCTTTCTCGATTCTTATCCCGTCTCTTCTCATTTTCCTTATCTCCCGTTCGGCAGATGAGGTAATGTAATCATAGAGATAGATGGATGCTTCCGTCTCTTCGAGAGAGCCATATGCGATTGCTGTTTTCGTCCCATCCCGCTCCTGGGAGATGACGATATAGACACCAGTGACTGAGGCTACATAGTTGAGAAGTACGCGTGTTGAGAACAGGTAGCGTTTTGCCGCATAGAGCGGAACCATGTAGATCCTCTCGTCCTCTTCATCCTTTATGCCAGCTTTTGCCATCAGCTCTTTTGCTTTCTTTATCGCTTCCTGTGCTTCGTTCTCGAAAGGCGATGACGATAGTGCCAGCAGCTTCTTTATTTTATCTCGCCTTTCTTCAAAAACCCTGACGGCAGTCTTTACATGGCTTTTCTCGAAGCCTGGAGAGACTCCGAGAAGCTGACAGCACCGTCTGAATGAAGAAGAATGCCCTGTAAGCGTACCACTGAGCATCAGGTCCAGAGCATGTGAAAGCTCGTGGAGGAAGATATTGCGTACAGTCTCATCATCGGTACCGCGTACAGCTTCCTCGGAAAGAACTATCAGACGGTCTGAGGGGGAGAAGTAACCAAGTTTGCCGCCTTCAAGGCTGGGTGCAATGACAAGATCTGAAAAGAGCAGAGAGTGGATGATCTCTGCTTTCAGAAGCTCTTTCTCCTTCTCCCTTCCCAGAGCGATAAGTTCGTTGCGCTTCCTATCTGTCACTAGACTGCGTACGCTGATTGTTCTTTCCATGGTTCAATGGTGATTCATTGTACATTGGATGGCAATATCCTGTGCTTTTCAAGCATTCATAATTTCTGACTAAAAAGTTTTACATTATATGGAACGTACATTAAACTTTGGGAATGAGACGATTTGTTCTTGCTGTCCTGGCTTTATTGACCATCACACCTCTTTTTGCTGATATGACACTATTTGATTTCGCTTCCACAGCAACAGCTGAAGAGATGTATCAGGCTATAGAGAATGGACTCGAGCCTGATATGGATCTTTACCCGGGTGATTATAGGTATCCATATAATGGAGATTATTCACTCTTTCTTGGTAATCTGCCTATCGCTGTGGTTGCTTCTTCCAATCCTGATTCAGGAGCGTTCGAGGCTTTGATAGAAGCTGGTGCTGATATGAGCGTTGAAGTTAATGATATGGATATACTCTCCCTTTCGCTCAGACTTGATCTTGCAACGCTTGAAGCGGTGAAGATCCTTCTTCCATATTCTTCTGCCCAGGATGCTTTGTACTATGCCTCTGGTCACTCAACCAATCCGGCAATCGTCGCATTCCTTGCCGATGAGGTCGGAAATCTGAATACGAAAGGTGATTCTTATTATCTTATGATTGCTGCTGAGAATGGCATGGCGGATAATGTCAGAGTACTCTTAGAAAAAGGTGCTAATCCAGATTCGGTTTTCTATGAGCATGGAAATTACTGGAATTGCCTGATGCTTGCCGCTTCATCGGGGTCTGTGGAAACCTGCCAGATTTTTGTAGATGCGGGGTTGCCTGCTGATATCGAGAATGAAGATGGCGAGACTGCGTTGATGTATGCAGGAAGCGGAGAGGTCGTTGATTTCTTCTGTTCAGAAGGCCTCAATCCGGGAAAGATGGTCTATAGTCGCACAGCTCTCAGGCATGCACTTACGAATTACAGGTTCGATGCTGTCTCTGCATTGCTGAGACACGGGCAGGAAGATGAATTCTATGACGATTCATATCAAGCTGTTCTGGATACATATTATCTGGTAAGTGAATCACAGAAAGCTAATCTTCTGTTCCTCATTGATGCTCTTGATGAAGAATTCAGAGAGGATTTTCTCAATCATCTCCTCCTGCTGAGCTTTGAGAAGATACGCGAAGACAGTTATCAGAAAGACTGGCTTCTCAATCTCCTTCTGCTGTATGGCTATGACTGGTCTACACGTTTTGAGGATGGAAATACTGTACTCCATCTTGCCGCGATGGATGAGGATCTCTGTCCTTATATTCCACGGATGGTGGAGAGAGGCGCTGAAGTGGATGTAAGAAACGACGAGGGACATACTCCGCTTTATTACGCATTGGGAGTCTTTGCTGATAATTTACGCGATGATGCTGTTTTTGATGCATGTACGTCTCTGATCAGACATGGAGGGAGCCTGGAGTCAGTTCTGGAAGAGATATCCGGTGATTTATTTCGATATGAGGATGCCATCAAGGCTCTCAAAGCAGTGGAGGGAGAAGCATGAAGAAGTTCTTTGTATTGATTGCCGGATTGCTTTGTGTTCTCAATGTTCTCTCAGCAGAGTACGTGAAAACAGTCCATGGCTACTGGGCTCTGGAAGAGTATGGTGTGAGCGTGAAGGCTGAAGCTTCATTGGATGATTCTTTAGAGTTTGATGTCATCTATGATTTCACCGGAGATGCCCTGAAGCCTTTCATTGAGGATTTCAGTATTGTTTTTCTTGACGCAGATGGCTTCAAGACAGATCTTTTCGCTTCCTGGAGGCTTATTGAGAGTGAAACTGAGGAAACTGCTGAAGGAGTACGGCACAAGGCAAGCTATAAGATAGTGGTTTTTGATAGTAATAGGAGCCGTCATCTTGCTCTTGAATTCCCATATTGTGTTGATTCCCTTCGCCTCATTCCTCCCAGACAGCTTGTCGAAGTCTATCAGGCACAGAAAAGCCCTCAGACAGATTCCATAGAATATGAAAAACCAATTCCGGAGAATTTCAGAGGGGACTGGAATTTTATGGGGATTACTATGGAGATAACTGCAGATGATGTCTCTATCCCGGACCTTGAAGCATTGTGCGAACTGCTATCGGTTCCCAGGATAGATTCTGTGAAATCCTCTCTTGCCGATGACTATCTTACAATAGTACTCAGGGCGAATAGAGATGAATTTCTTTTCGCGGTTAAACCGGAAAGCGATTATCTGGATATTTACTTTGACGGTGAATATTACCGTGCTGAAAGAATAGGGGAGAGTGTATGAAGAAAATCCTGATAATCATATTTGCTGTTTTCATTTCTTCCTCTGTCTTTGCATCCGATGCACTTTACTTCGATGATGAATACTATATCGAAGATCTGGATGTATCTCTGGCACTTGAGGCAAAGCTGGAAAAAGGAGGCTTCTTTTTCAATATCAGCTTTTCTCCGGGAACAGCAGCGCCTGCTGATCTTTATGATCTGATTAATGGTTATTATCTCTCCAATCCGTTTGTATATGTAAAGCTTCTCGGAAGAGATGGAGAACTGCTGGATTATTATGAAATTCCTATCATCCAGTTTTACAACATGCAGGATATAGAGGATGGACGTGTTGTCTATGAGTATATGGCAAACCATGCTATCAGTCCGCTGATTGCTGATAAACTTGCGTCAGTCGAACTTGATTATCTCTCAGATGGAAAAGATTACAGGACAGAATCATCTGATATCACTGTGCCAGAGGATTTCAGAGGCTACTGGCTAGTTAATGGCTATAATGAATATATTGTCATCACTGCCGATGATATAATCCTCAATGGTCAGCCTTTCATGCATGATTTCGCGACGGCTGTGGCAGCTGGTGCGTCTGTCTCTCTGTCAGAAGAAAGGGAACAGAACAGATACCTTCTCAATATCAGAATGTTCTCCAGGGGTAAAAGTCTATACGTTGCTTTCCTTTTATTGCTGGATGGTGATGAGATGACTTTCATGATTAATGAAGATGGTTATGAATCAGAGGGGCAGCTAACAAGAATCTTCTAGCTTTGCATTGCAATCCCTTTGCCGTTGGTCTACGATGCCGGTGTGAAGATTTATATAGAGAGCCTTGGCTGTGCCAAGAACCAGGTCGATTCCGAGATACTGCTTACATATGCCATCGAGAATGGTTACGAAAGATGTCTGGACGTCACAGAAGCTGATGTCATAGTCGTCAACACCTGCGGTTTCATTGAGAGTGCGAAGAAAGAGTCAATTGATACTTTCTTTTCCCTCCATGAGCAGAATCCGGAGGCAAGAATCATCATGGCCGGATGCCTTGCTGAGCGGTATGGTCATGATATGGAACTGGAAGAGGCAGATGCTATTTTCGGCAATAAGGACCTCTCTCTCTTTCCGCGTGTCCTTGATGGATCTGAGAAGCTTCTCATCCCAAGTGAGTATGAGGATCCGGAAAAGGAGCGTGATGACAGGAAGGAGTTGTTCAATTACCCAGGATCTGCGTATCTGAAGATCAGCGAGGGCTGCAATCATAGATGCTCATATTGTGCGATTCCTGTAATAAGGGGCTCTCTGAGATCGCGGCCGATGGATAAGATTATCCAGGAAGCTGAGCGTCTCATTGCAAATGGGGTGTATGAGATAAATATAGTTGCACAGGATCTGGGAGCTTATGGCACTGATGGCGGAGGCGAATCACAGTTCGTGACGCTGATGGACAAGCTCTCTTCCCTCGAAGGTGATTATGTCCTGCGTATGCTTTATATCCATCCAGATACATTCCCATCAGGACTTATCGAGCTGTGTAAGGAGAGGAAGAATATTCTTCCTTATTTCGATATTCCGTTCCAGCATGCTGACCCTGATGTGCTGAAAGCAATGAGAAGAACAGGAAATCCCGAAATCTATCTGTCGCTTATTGAGAGAATCAGGGAGGCTCTTCCAGAGGCCGTGATCAGGACAACGCTGATGCTTGGTTTCCCTGGCGAAGATAAAGCAGCTTTTGATACGCTAATGGACTTTACAGAGAAAGCCCAGTTCGACTGGATGGGCTCTTTCCTCTATTCCAGAGAAGAAGACACACCTGCTTATGATATGCGTGGTGAAGAGGAGCACAATAAAGCTCATAACAAGGCGAAGCGCTGGCAGAAAGAGCTCGAGAAGCTTCAGGAAGGTATCACACAGAAGCGTCTTGAGCGTTTTGTCGGACACGAATATACAGCACTCATTGAAGAGAAAGTCGAAGGAGAGGATCTCGCAATCGGCAGAATCTATGCAGAAGCTCCCGATGTCGACGGACTGACTGTCATCATGGGGCGTGGCATGAAGAGCGGTGACAGAGTCCGCGTAGGTATAACACGCACCCGTGGTGTCGATCTTGAAGGAGTCCGCATTGACTGATCTCACCTCTCTCAATGCTGAGCAGCGGGAAGCTGTTCTTGATTTTGACCATAATCTTCTCATCCTTGCCTGTGCCGGTTCCGGAAAGACAAGGACCATCACGACAAAAATTGCCTATGCGCTTGAAAAGGGGATTTATCAGCCATATCAGATACTGGCTGTGACGTTCACAAACAGAGCGGCTCAGGAGATGAGAGGAAGGGTCGAGGCCATGCTTCCTGATATGGATCTCTCTGGCCTGGAGATGAGGACTTTCCACTCTTTCGGAGCATGGATGCTCAGACGCTGGGGTGAAAGGGCTGGTCTTGCCCACGATTTCTGTATCTATGATGATTCTGATTCCCTGTCATTGCTTGGTACTGTCTCTTCAATTGATAAGAAATCATTGCGTTCTGTTGTGAAGGCAATCTCAACAGCAAAGGACAAAGGACTTGCACCTGAATCACCAGGGCTAAGCCATATTCTTCCTGAATATGATTTCCCGACGCTTTTCAGAAAATACGAAGAGGCGCTGGCTCAGTCTGGCAATGTGGATTTTGCAGATCTGATAACAAAGCCGACAGAGCTCCTGAAGAATGATAGCGAAGTAAGTTCATATATAAAGAACCGTTTCAGGTTAGTGCTTGTAGATGAGTATCAGGATTCAAATAAAATGCAGTTTGAGCTGCTCAATGAGCTCGTCGGTGAGCATACACAGCTTGTGGTTGTCGGTGATGATGATCAGTCCATCTATTCATTCCGCGGTGCAGAGATTGAGAATATCCTGACATTCACATCCTCTTTCTCGAATGTCCGTGAGATTAAGCTGGAGAAGAACTATCGTTCCACTTCTGAGATTATTGCTGCTGCCTCTTCCCTGATTTCCCACAACAAGGAAAGACATAAGAAAGAACTTATAAGTGCTGATGGCCTTCAGGGAACAAAACCTTCTGTAATGGCGTGCTCTTCAAGTAAAGCAGAAGCCGAGAGAATCGGATCATTCATCCATAATCTGGGAGATTATGACAACACAGCTGTTCTTTACAGGACAAATGCCCAGTCACAGGCTTTTGAACAGGCTTTCACTGATCTCCGTCTGCCGTTTAAGGTAATCGGGGCACTGCGCTTCTATGAGCGAGAGGAGGTCAAGGATTCCATCTCTCTTCTGCGCCTGATGATGAATCATCGCGATACAGTCAGCTTCCGCCGCATGATAAACAAACCTGCCAGAGGACTCGGAGATGCCAAGGTTGAGAAAATCCTCTCTCTCGATAGTGATCTGATGAAAGCGCTGGAAAGCTATTCCTCCACTTCTTCCGGTCAGCAGGCTGTAAACAGCAGGATATTTCTCGAAGCCTGGAAGAATGCTGAGAAAAGCCTGGATGAGGATGAGAACCTGGGCGATATAATGAACAGGGCTCTCAGTGAATTCCAGATTTTCGATCATTACAATAAAGAGAGTGACAGGATGGTCAGACGAACGAGGAATGAGAACCTCGGACAGCTTATCTCCGTCCTCAGCGAAGCGGGGTGTGGCAGGGAGGCTCTTTCTTCCTTCCTTGAGAAGCTCACGCTCGATACAACGACGCTAGGAGAACATGATCCTCGTGATGAGAAGGGCATTACTCTGATGACCATGCATAATACGAAAGGTCTGGAATTCGATAGAGTATTCGTAGTCGGTATGGAGGATGAGCTTATTCCAGGACGTCTGGCAGAGAGCGAGAAGGATCTGGAAGAGGAGAGGCGCATACTCTATGTGGCTATGACGAGAGCTCGCCGTTCGCTTTATCTGTCATTCGCGCTTTCCCGTTCGATGTGGGGCAGAAATGAATATCATATGCCTTCACGTTTTCTCCGGGAGATTCCTCAGTCTCTGCTCTCTGGTGAGAAAGAAGCGATTATCGGACGCCGGTCACAGTCAGCATTCTCGTTTACAGGTAGTCCTATTGTGCGCTCTTCCCGTTCTCAGAGTTTTGAGAACAAACCCTCATGGGCAAGTGGAATCAATATCGAAAAGAACAATAAGAAGCCTGCCGAAAGAACTCCTGTCAACAGAAGCGGATCCTTCAGTGTGGGTGACAGAGTAAGAAGTGCAAACTATGGTGAAGGTACTGTTACAGGCATAGAAACCAGAGATAACGGTAACAGAGTGCTTACAATTCAGTTCAAAGGCAGAACAGCTAAGTTCATAGAGGCATTTGCAGCTCTGGAGAAGATCTGAAAGCTTCAGATATCTCTTTACACGCATTGGCTTTTATCGATATAATGCAGTTCCGTGCGTATTAAGCGCACGCTCTCGCATGAGTGGAAGATACAGGTATTCTCAGGAAGCTTTTTCTCCTATGTGGAGCCGAAGAGCAATCTTCTTGAAACTTCCTTTCCCCGGAAACTTCGCGGGGAGAACAAAGACCTGAGGGTTCGGTGAACTGTTTCTTTCCGGTCCATAAGCCGGACCGATGCGTCCTGGAAGGGAGCGTAGCCCCTGGAAAGGAGAGGTTGAACCTTAGAGAAAATGAATGAAGGTTGAGTTTATGAAGACTATTTTCATCAAACCGCAGTCGATTGAGAGAAAGTGGTATCTCATCGATGCAGAGGGAAAGCCGCTCGGAAGAGTAGCAGCAGCTGCTGCAGCAATTCTCAGAGGCAAGAACAAAGCAGAGTACGTACCTCACCAGGAAATCGGTGATTACGTAATTATCATCAACGCAGCCAAGGCAAAAGTCACCGGCAATAAGATGGCAGATAAGATGTATTATCGCCACTCAATGTATCCAGGCGGACTCAAGGCTGAGTCTTATGGAAAGATGGTAGCACGCAAGCCTACCTTCCCGATGGAACATGCGGTAAAGGGTATGCTTCCGAATAACAGACTCGGAAGAAAGCTCTTCACAAATGTGAAGATCTATGCTGGTGCAGAGCACCCACACATGGCACAGCAGCCTGTTGCTATTGAGATTTAAGGAGAGGCGAGATGGCTACCAAGAAAGAAGATAACAAGTCAATCAATCTCGGCCACGGCGTAGGTCGCCGCAAGACTTCTGTTGCAAGAGTCTACCTCAGAGAGGGAAACGGCCAGGTTAAGATCAATGGAAAGAAGATTGAGGAATACTTCGTTGATGCTATCAATGCAGCGAAGGTTGTTCAGCCATTCGAAGTTACTGAGACGACAGGTAAGTATGATCTCGTCATCACAGTTGCTGGCGGTGGTATCTGCTCACAGGCAGAGGCTTGCAGACATGGTCTGGCAAGAGCTCTTGTAGACTATGATGCAGATTATCGTGCAGCTCTCCATGCTGCTGGCTTCATGACCAGAGACTCCAGAATGGTTGAGAGAAAGAAGTATGGACAGAAGGGAGCAAGAAGACGCTTCCAGTTCTCCAAGAGATAAAAACTTTATCTTATGGATCCGGGTCAGTCAGAAATGGCTGGCCTTCTTTTTTTCAGTAAGCTCTGCCCAAAGACAAGGGCCTTATGCTCTAATATATCCATGGATGCATATGAGAAGGCTATCAAGCTGCTGGCGATTCGAGAACATACGGAGAGAGAACTCAGAAGAAAGCTCTCTGATAAAGGCTATCCCAATAGTGATGTTGATGAGGCTATCAGCCGGCTTCTTGAAGAAGGAAGCCTATCTGAGCAGCGTTTTGCTGAAAGCTATGTCCGTTCGCGCTTGCGTAAGAGTCCGGAAGGAAAGAGTGTGCTGCGTATGCGTCTTAAGGAAAAAGGTACACCTTCTTCTGTGGCAGATGAGGTCCTTGCATATGTCTGGGATAATGGGCTGTATCTGAAACCTCTTGCCGTGTATTACTCACAGCTTCAGAGGAAAAAAGGAGAGGAGGGTGCAAGAGTGACCCTCCTCCGAAAAGGATTCTCAGACCGAGAGATCAGAGAAGCTCTCTCATCCGATAGCACTGTCTGTGAATGAGAATGCCTCTACATCGAACAGCCCGCAGTCTGTAAGCTTGAGGGCAGGTATTACAGGAAGTGCCATGAAGCATAGGGTCATGAATGGATCGATGCCTGATGCTACATGGAGCTCCTTTTCCGCTGCCTCATGCATTTCATCGAGACATTCCGTGACTTCTTCAAGAGGGAGGTCTGTCATCAATCCTGCAATCTCCAGCACATGCGTTCCCAGCTCCTTTCCATCCTTGAACATTGTGATGCCACCGCCTATGGCGATAAGCTTCTCGACAGCTTTTGCCATATCATCATCGTTGTCCCCGATTACGATGATGTTGTGTGAGTCATGAGCTATTGAAGTTGCGACTGCACCATGCTTCATGCCATAACCGCGGATTAATGCGGTTGCTGCGTTTCCTGTTCCATGATGCCGTTCTATCACAGCTAGTTTGAGGATATCTTTATCGTCCTCATGTATCCATTCGCCATTTCCGTCTCTCTTGATCCACGCATCTCCTTTTCCTGTCACAACACCACCTGGGATGATATCTATCACTCTTACGTGGTCGGATCCTGGGCGGAAAGACAGCTTTGCTTTTGAGAAATCCTTCACATCCATCTTGCCTGAGACATTCTCTGGCATTGTATGTATGGCTTTCTCTATTATCCTGCCATTCTCAGCCTGTAGCTTGCCAAGAATGAAGACTTCCTCTGCTTTGATGCCTTTATCGATAGACGATGAGAGGAAGAAGTCAGCACGTTTGCCGGGTGCTATCATGCCTCTGTCTGTCAGATGATAGCATACAGCTGCATTGAGCGTTGCTGCTGAGATTGCCAGGACCGGATCAAGTCCATGCTGTATTGCCAGTGAAACCCCATAATTCACATGGCCATCTCTCACTATCGACTGTGGCTGCCGGTCATCGGTGCAGAAGAGTACTCTGTTTATATTTTTCTCATTCACGCCAGGAAGAAGCTGAAGCACGTTGCGGCAGGCGGTTCCTTCTCTCAGCATTACATACATTCCTTTTTTTATTTTATCGTGAAGCTCATCCGGAGTTTCGCATTCATGGTCTGTTGTAATCCCAGCAGCCGCATAGCTGTCCAGAGCTGGCCCTGTAATTGATGGAGCATGTCCATCGATGTTCTTTCCACGTGACCATGCGCATTGCAGTTTGTCGAGGACTGTAGCGTCAGCTGAGGCAACGCCAGGATAATTCATCATCTCTCCAAGACCTAGCACTCTCTTCTCATCTATGTATTTTTCTATCTCAGGAGCATTGAGAACCGCTCCTGAATGCTCAAAGGCTGTTGCAGGGACGCAGGAAGGGAACATCAGGAAAACTGAGAGAGGGATATTTTCGGAGGCTTTAAGCATGTATGCCATGCCATCGAGGCCTGTCACATTGCATATTTCATGGGGATCTGCGATGACTGTCGTTGTTCCGCAAGGTACGACTGCATCTGAGAACTCCGAAGGGGAGAGGTGGGAGGACTCGATATGACAATGGGCATCAATGAATCCTGGAATCATATATCTGCCATTGGCATCGATTTCTTTTCTGGCTTTTCTCTCTCCATTGAAGCCTGCGAAATATCCGTCTTTGATATAGACATCTGCTGAGAATACTTCCTTGTTGCAGACATCCACAACATTGGCATTCCTGATTACGAGGTCACATATTACTCTGCCCTGAGCCGCATCTATGAGTGTTCTGGCTATGTTCTTATCCATACATGCCTCCTAAGAAAAGTTTATGACTGATTTATGAATCTGGCAAATCTAAATACACAAAATGCAATCAATGGACAAAAGCATAAGAGAAACTGAAGAATAGCTAAAAAACAACGGGCCCCGTTTCCAAGGCCCAGTCGTTTCAGATCATATCATCAAGATGACTTAATCTTCTCATGTCGTATTCTCTCAGCTGGTTGGTGAGAGTATCCGGATCATTGTACTTCTTCTCCCTATGCTTGTTGAGAATCAGGTAGAGGGTAGGAGAAAGCAGGAGTGTGAGGAATGCACCTGTGATGATACCTCCTGTGAATGTTACAGCCAGAGGCTGCATCATCTCAGCTCCATCTCCAGGGAAGAATGCCATAGGAATCATTCCCAGGATTGTCGTAAGTGTTGTCATCAGAATAGGTCTCAGTCTTCCGTATGCTGCCTGCAGACAAGCCTGCTTTACAGGTACTTTCTGGTCAACAAGACGATTGATACAGTCAACGAGAACAATACCGTTGTTAACAACTGTACCGATAAGGGCAACAATACCAACGATACTGAAAAGTGAGAACTGCTGACCCATAGCGACATGGATCCAGATAACACCAATCATCAGCAGAGGAATTGTCGCGAAGATGATGAGAGGATCCACAAGCGACTCGAACTGCGCAGCCATGACGGCATAGACGAGGAAGAGTGCAAGTGCGATGATCATGATCATCGTCGGCAGATACTCTGCGAATGTTGACATCTCACCAGTCTGCTCAAGTGTCACTCCTTCCGGAAGAACCAGATGTTCTGCAAGAGCTTCATCGACAGCGGCCTGTACATCATTTGCCGCATATCCTTCCATTATGTCTGCAGTAACATGGTTCACACGCTGCTTGTTCTCTCTTGTGATTGTCAGCGGTGCTGTGCCTTCTACAAGGTCAGCAACAGCATCAAGACGTACTGTACCACCTGTTGAAGTCGGTATCATCAAAGCCTCGAGATCCTCGATGCTCTGTATCTGGTCCTTGTCAATCTGGACTACAAGATCATATGTAGTTTCTGCATCGAATGTGGAAATCTGGGTTGCTGTGACACCTGTAAGAGCAGCCTGGACAGTAGTTGTCAGATTGCTGATGGATACTCCAAGATCCTGTGCCTTCTGCTGATCGATGTTAATCGAATACTTCGGAGCACCATTGTCGAGATCGGAATCGATATTCTCGACCTGCGGAACATAGGTGTGAAGGATATCCATAATATCTTCTGCAACCTGCAAGGAGAGCGCTGTATCGGGTGCATGTATTGCAACCTGGATACCAGAGCCTGACATCGACCTCATGTTTGAGAAGAGCCATGTAGCTTCCGGATTCTCATTTAGAAGAGGTCTGAGCATGTTCTGGATATCGCTTACAGTGTATGTCTGCTCCGTGATCGGCGGCAGATCGATTTCGATAGAACCTGTATTCGAAGAACCTACCTGAGTAAGCATGGATGTATAGCTGTCCTCTGGCAATGTGGCAAGGACCTTCTTCTCCATTTCAAAGACATACTCTTTCGTCACATCCTGTGTTGTTCCCTGTGGAAGTGTGAGATTGAGTGTCACGGAGTCATCTGTTGATGACATCGGGAATAGAGAGAGTCCGAGGTCTGAAAACTTGATGAGAGAGACAATGAGCAGAAGTACAAGAAGCAGTATCAGGAGGAACTTCCTGTTGAGGAAGAAGTTGAGAACCTTGACATATGCATTCCTCATTCTCAGTTCTGCATTCTCCATCGCATCATCGATTGCTCTCAGAGGCTTCCACCTCAGAGGCTTCTGTGTTCTTGTGTTGATCTTGAGGATCGAGCCGCAGAGGGCAGGGACAAGCGTGACTGCGACAAAGAGCGAACAGAAGAGTGAGATACAGACTGTTATTACCAGATCCTGGAACATGATGCCTATCATGCCTATGTCATATTTGTAGATAAGGATAGGTACGAATACACAGATTGTGGTCAGTGTGGAAGCACAGATAGCTGTGAACATGTTCTTGCTGCCAAGAATAGCAGCGACAGCGCTTCTTTCGCCTCTCTGGCGGAATGTGTATGTGTTCTCAAGGATGATGATAGAGGCATCAACAGTCATACCGATACCGAGGATAAGACCTGACATACTCATTGCGTTTACTGACATGCCTGTTATCGCCATGAGCATGAGAGTGAAGAGAATACAGATTGGCATTGAGAGCGAGATGATAATCGTTGTCTTGATACCACGCAGGAAGACGAAGATGATCAGAGCTGCCAGGATTACGCCCTGGACAGCAGAGTTGACAACCTCATCCATTGTATCTGTGATCATCTCTGTGGAATCTCTCTGGATTTCAAGTGTGAGCCCTGCAGGAAGGACCGACTGAATCTCAGGAAGAGCTTCGCGGACAGCTTTTGCTACTGTTGTCTCATTCGCATCGGATTCATTTGAGATATTGATTGTGACAATCTCATTGCCATCGAGGTATGACAGACGTCCGCCGGTTCTGGTTTCTTCAACGACATCAGCGACATCCTGCAGATAGATTGGTATTCCATTTGCAGCATAGCCTACGATTGTCTCCTTGATATCATCGAGAGTCATGTATCTGGCATCGGTTGTAATCTGATAATCCATACCGCGCTGTGTTATCTCTCCTCCCGTGCTCTGCATATTGCGTGCTGCGATCATGGAGGAAATCTGAGAGATGGTAATGTCGTATGCTTCCAGTCTGTTCGGATCCACATCGACTCTGTATTCAACGGGAGAACCGCCATAGACGCTTACCTGTGATACACCTTCTATTCTTTCAAAGAGAGGCTGGATTGTGTTCTCGGCAATATACTGAAGTTCATCCTGTGTCCTGTCACCGGTGAGTGTGAGGCGCATGATTGAACCTGTGCTTGTGGAATCGAAGCGGATGACAGAAGGATTCTCTGCCCAGTCGGGAAGCCTTCTCGACATCATTGATGTGATGGATGATACATCATCATATGCTTCATCGAGATTGGTTCCATAGTTGAACTGGAGAACAACCATTGACATACCATCACGGGAGATTGAGGTTATAGTATCCAGATTCTGGAGTGAGTTCAGGGCATTCTCCATGCTCTGTGTGACCTGAAGCTCTATCTCTTCCGGACCTGCATCGTTGCAGCTTACCATGACAGAGATGACCGGGAGCTCTACATCCGGGTATAGTGCTATATCCAGGCGTGGAAGGAAGACGAGGCAGATGACACAGAGAAGAACATATACCATCGTCATCAGAACCGGACGTCTTACTGATAATTCGGACAGTGACATTTAATTCTCCTGATTGACTACGTTGATGGATGTTCCATCTGTAACGTTTCCAGCTGTGATGACCATATCGCCTTCGGTAAGTCCTGATGTGATTACTGTATCAACGCCATTTGTGCTTCCTGTTGTAACGATAGTGCGGCGTGCTGTGTTGCCATCTACAAGGTATACGATCTCATCTCCGAGGTATGTATCGAGAGCGGAATCCGGGATGATGAGAGCATTATCAATGTGCTCTGTTTCAAGATTGAGACGAATATACATACCTTCCTTGAGCCCGGTTGTATCTCCTGCGAATCTGATTTCTATGTCAGATGTTCTGGATGCAGTATCGACTGTTGGTGCGATGTATGTAAGAGTGCCGGTGTATTCGCGTCCAGGGTAGGCTACAGCTTCCATAGTTGCACTCATGCCTTCTGCAATCGTTCCCAGGAACTTCTCAGGAATGGAGGCTTCGACAACCAGATCCGATGTCCCGACAATTGTGATAATTGGCTGGGAAGCACTGACCGTCTGTCCTACAGCTACGGGGATGTCGCTGACAATTCCGGAAGCTTTGGCTGTTACAGGGCTTGCTTTATAAGAAGCACCAGGGCGGGATGGGTCGATGTATGCGACGATGTCGCCCGTATTCACTGTATCGCCTTTGCTGACGAGTATTTCCGTTACTGTTCCTGTTGATGTTATCTCTGGATAGACAGCAATGCTGCTTCCTGAACGGGTGACTTCACCATTGAGTCTGGAGATCTTGCTGAATGTTCTTATCTCAGCCGGTTCTGCAGAAACGTTTACAGCAGCTATAGCATTGTCAGCGACAGGAACTGCCAGCGGCGCGTTGCTCTCGGTGGTCACCATTCTGTAGATGATGAATGCGGCAAGCACGATACAGATTGCCGTAAGGATTATCGTGATCAACTTGTTGAATTTGCCTGGAGCAGTTGTAACTGCGAGCTTTTCGAAATCCGGAGTTTCAACTTTTTTCTTTGTTTCGTCGCTCATTTTATACTGATTCCTTTATTGTGTATTCTTCCTGCAGTTCCTGCAGTTCTATGCCAAGCGTATTGGCGAGATTGTACGATGAGATAAGCTGGTTCAGTTTAGCGCTCAGGAGATTGTTCTGTGCGGAGAGCAGTTCTTTCCTGCTGTCTGAGAGATCATCAGCTGAGATAAGACCTGCCTCATAAGCTTCTTCTGAGAGGTTGTATGACCGCTCTGCGATGCTGAGAGTCGAATCAAGGATATTCAGATTGTACTGTGCCTGATTGATGGTCATTATCGACTGTCTGAGCGTGTCGAGAAGATCGTCTTGTGCACTCTTGAGAGCAAGGGAATCCAATGCAACCTGATCGGAGGCGTTCTTCTTTGCCAGATCCATTGCGCTTCCTGGAATGTAAGAGCTCAGAGGCAGCGATACTGCTACACTGCCATTAAGACCATGGGTTGCTGTGCTGTAGCTTCTTGTGTCTGACAGTCCGCCCTGGTACTGATATCCTATTGTTGCTGTGACTGTAGGCATATATTGATTGAGCTTGGCTTTTGTCTCTGCGTTCCTGGAGGTCTCAAGACTGTTGCGGGCACTTCTTATTGCTGTTGTGCTCTCTGCATATTCATCAAAAAGAACTTCTGCTTCAGGGAATGAGAGAATGACAGTATCGGGCAGTGGCTCTGTTGTGAAATCATCTGTAAGTCCAGTCAGGGCCTTGAATGATGCCATTGCCTGTGCCTTTGCGTCCTCAGCATTCTGCAGAGCAATCGTTTCATTGGTCACAGAAAGTTCCGTGCGGGAAAGCGTTAGTTCGTCCACCATACCGCTGTCATACATCTCTTTTGTCGACTCATAGGTTTTCTGAGCGCTGTCCAGAGCTTCTTTCGCATTTTCTATGGCGATATCATAGGTGGCAAGCGTCCAGTAGGATGTCGTGACAAGCAGCTCAAGCGAATCTCTGTAGCTTTCATATGTCAGAGATGCGCTTTCCTTTGTCAGGCGGCTGGAAGCTGATTCTGTTATCTTGCTTCCATCGAGTGTATATGAGAACGTTGCATTTGCTCCAAGGTTCAGATTGATTCCGTCGAAGCGAGTACTATTGTTTGTGGCATCTGGAAAAGAGAGGCCAGTGCTGGCTGTGGCAGAGATTCCAAATGTAGGAATATAAGCAGACAGATAGCTGTCAGCGCTTCTTGTCGTCATCTTGAGAACAATTTCCTGCTGCTCAAGAGATGTATTGTTCTCTGCGGCAGCTTTCAGTGCTTCATCGAGTGTGACAACAGGAAGACCCTCTGCTCCCAGTGGCAGCATGAAAACCAGCAGAGCCAGTATCTTGGGTAGGATTTTCATCGAGATCTCCTTGTTTTATGGCAGTCCCCCTGTGTCCCGCCATATCAAGTCTGATTCTAACGGATTATCTGTCAGAATATCTTCTATGAAATCTGTTGGTTTTGTGAATTTTTTGATAATTATATAGTTTCTTATTTACAAACAGCGTGATGAATGTTTCATTATTAGGCAAAAAGCAGGGAAATCGATAAAAAAATAGCAAAATAATACCCCTCCGATCAAATGCCTGGCCAGAGGGGTTGCAAGCGGGAAATCAGAGTGCTCTCACTTCATTCTGAAATCATCGAAAACAAGGCAGCTTGACTGTCTGTCCAGATACAGCGCACACTCTGTTCTTCTTCTGATTGAAGCGGCAGGGGAGGCTGGGGAGATATCATCGAAGATACAGGAAGCTACAGCCTTTGCTTTTCTCTGATCCGGACATGCACAGATGATGTGGCGTGCTGTGAGAATTTCGAAAACAGACATCGTAATAGCTTTTGATGGAACCTCATCGATAGTGCTGAACCATCCTTCTCCAACCTGCTGACGCCGGGATCTTCTTTCCAGCTCAACCTGGATATATGGGTCTCTTGTATCAAAGTCTGCCGGAGGATCATTGAATGCCAGATGTCCATTCTCTCCGATACATATGAAGATGACATCCAGAGGATAATTCTTCATCAGCTCATTCATCTCCTTCAGAGTGGCTTTGCTGTCAGCTCTTCTTGAGATAGGGTGGAAAGAACCTATTGTCGGCAGATAATCAAGGAAGTTTTCTTTGAGGAATGTCTCTGATGAGGCTTTGTGGCCATCTGGCAGGCCGACAAATTCATCAAGAAGGAAGACGTTGACTTTGTCCCATTGGACTTCTTTCTGTCTGAGTGCAGTCAGCATCTCCAGCTGGCTTGTGCCGGTTACAAATGCCACATTTGCTCTTCCAAGCTTCTCGATTGTCGACTTGATGCAGTGCCTGCCGAGAGAGGCTGCCTGCTGCCCGAGTTCAACTTTATTCTCGCAGATAGTTATTCTCATAGTCTTCTCTCCTGCTGAGACTATATTTGTTTTGCTCTTTTAGCGCAATGAGCAGAGATTTTTCTTTACTATCATTGCTGTTTGAGCTAAAATACTAGTATATCACCCAAGGATAAAAAAGGAGAGGAATTGTTATGCAAATGACTATGAGATGGTTTGGCGATAAATTTGATTCCGTCAAACTGTGGCAGATCAGACAGGTACCAGGTGTTACTGGAGTTATCACTACACTTTATGATATCCCTGCAGGCGAACTCTGGCCTGTTGAACGTATTCAGGCACTGAAGAAAGAAGTAGAGGAGGCAGGTCTTACCATTGCAGGTATCGAGAGTGTGAACATCCATGATGATATCAAGATCGGTAAGCCATCCAGAGATAAATACATTGAGAACTATATCCAGACTCTGGAGAATCTGGCGAAGTGCGACATCAAGCTTGTCTGCTATAACTTCATGCCGGTTTTCGACTGGACACGTACGAATCTGGCCAAGATGAGACCGGATGGATCCACAGTTCTCGCATATGACCAGAAGGTTGTTGATTCCATCGATCCTCAGACATTCTTCGATCAGACAAATGACAATTCGAACGGCTATGTGATGCCGGGCTGGGAGCCGGAGAGACTTTCCAAAGTGAAGGAACTCTTTGAAGCTTACAAAGATGTCGATGAGGAGACGCTCTTCAATAATCTTGTTTATTTCCTCAAGGCTATCCAGCCTGTATGTGAGAAATACGGCATTAAGATGGCAATCCATCCAGATGATCCGGCATGGCCTGTATTCGGACTTCCGAGAATCATCACATCAAAGGAGAAGATCCTCCGTGTCATGAAGGCTGTCGATTCTCCATTCAATGGACTTACATTCTGTGCAGGTTCATTCGGAACTAACCCTAAGAATGATCTTCCTGGTATCATCCGTGCTCTTCCTGGCCGTGTACACTTTGCACATGTGAGAAACCTCCATCATTTCGCACCTGGTGTTTTCGAGGAAGCTGCACACCTTTCCTCAGATGGATCTTTCGATCTGTATGAGATTGTCCGCGCTCTCTATGAGACAGGTTTCGATGGACCTATCAGACCAGACCATGGAAGAGCTATCTGGGGTGAAGTCTCCATGCCAGGCTATGGACTTTATGACAGAGCTCTTGGTGCTGAATACATCCTTGGACTCTGGGAAGCTGTTGAGAAGAGCGAGAAAAGGCTGGGAAAATAAATGAGACGTACTTCTAGTGAAGCTATCTATGACGAGCTGAAGGATGATATCATTTTCCTTCGTCTTAAGCCGGGTGAGGAAATCTCACAAGCTGAGGTTTCAGAGAAGTTTGATGTTTCCCGTTCTCCCGTCCGTGATGCTCTGATGAGACTCAGATCCGAAGGGCTTGTTGTGATGAGACCGCAGCGTGGGTGCTGGGTCTCACGCATCGATTTGTCGAGAGTGGACGATGAGTGTTTCTTCCGTCTTGCTTTGGAAAAGAGCGTTATTGCTCGTTATCGGGAGTTCATGAAGGCTTCTGACCTGACAAGGCTTGAATACTTCATCGCTCTGCAGAAAGAAGCTGCCTCCGCAGTCGATCCTGTTGCTTTTTATAATGCAGACGATGACATGCATTCCATATTCTTCGAGGCCACTGGGCTGATGAGAATATGGCAGCTGATACAGCGTGAGACTGGTAACCACAGGCGGATGAGGATTCTCAGCATGGGGTCGAAGGATGTTCTGGAAAAGAACATTGCACAGCATGAAGAGCTTATCCAGGCATTGAGACTTAAGGATTTCCAGCTTGCGGTTACGCTGGAGACAGAGCACCTGTCAAAGCTCAAGTATGAGACGGATTCTCTGATAGAGTCTCATCCTGAGTATTTTGCAAACAGAAAGACTGATGAAGAGCGGGAATGAGTTTTTCTCTTGGAGGGTATATGAAACTGAGTGACAAAGGGCTTCAGAGCCCTGATTGGAAGGAAAAGGGTTATAGCCTTTTCAGTTATGATAGAGAAGCATTAAAAAAGCGTACTCATGATGATCCTGTATGGGTTCACTTCGGAGCTGGCAACATCTTCCGTGGATTCCCCGCACGGCTTCAGCAGGAGCTGGTGGAGCAGGGGCTTGCTGACAAGGGCATCATCGTAGGCGAGGGTTTCGACTATGAGATCATCAGCGATATCTACAATAAATATGATAACCTGACTTTGCTTGTGACACTCCATGCGGATGGATCAATTGATAAGAATGTCGTCGGAACTGTCACAGAAGCATATCCTTGTGACTATGAAGAGAAGTACTGGAGCCGTTTCGGAGAGATTTTCCGTTCCCCGTCACTCCAGATGATTTCTTTCACAATCACAGAGAAGGGATATGCTCTTAAGAATCCCGCAGGCGAGTTCATGCCGGGCTATGTGAAGGATTTCTCTGAAGGTCCGGGAAAGAGCACAATGTTCCTTTCCAGACTCACAGAGCTGCTGTATCAGCGCTATAAAGCAGGCAAGCTGCCTCTGGCGGTAGTTTCCATGGATAACTGCTCTCACAATGGCGAGAAGATTGAGGCTGCAATCACGACAATTGCCGCAGAGTGGGTGAAGAATGGGTTTGTAGAGCAGGGCTTTGCAGATTATCTTGCTTCTGACAAGGTATCCTTCCCATGGTCCATGATTGACAAGATCACCCCGCGCCCAGATGCAAGTGTCGCCGAGATGCTCAAGGCAGATGGTTATGAGGATACAGATGTTGTCGTCACATCAAAGCACACCTATATCGCTTCATTCGTGAATGCAGAGGAGTGTGAATATCTTGTGATTGAGGACGATTTCCCCAATGGGCGTCCTTGCCTTGAGAAGGCAGGTGTCTATTTCACAGACCGTGAGACTGTGAACAAAGTCGAGAAGATGAAGGTCTGCACATGTCTCAATCCACTCCATACAGCACTTGCAGTTTTCGGCTGTCTTCTCGGATATACGCTCATTTCCAAGGAGATGAAGGATGAGGATCTCGTCAAACTTGTAAAGACCATCGGATATACAGAAGGACTGCCGGTAGTCATCAACCCGGGAATCATCGATCCTAAAAAGTTCATTGATGAGGTTGTCAATATCCGTATTCCTAATCCGTTCATGCCGGACACTCCGCAGCGCATTGCGACCGATACATCCCAGAAGCTCTCCATCCGTTTCGGTGAGACCATCAAGGCGTATATCGCTTCGGATAAGCTCGATGTGAAGAGCCTCAAGTGCATTCCTCTTGTATTCGCTGCCTGGCTGAGATATGTCATGGGCGTGGACGATGAAGGCAAGACTTTTGAGCCTTCTGCTGATCCTCTCCTTGAGTATGCAAAGGAGGCTGTGAAAGGTATCACACTTGGATATACAGGAAGCCTTGATCAGCTTAAGGATATCCTTTCGAATCAGAAGATTTTCGGAGTGAACCTCTATGATGCAGGTCTGGCTGACCTCGTGCTTGAATATTTCAGAAGCATGATTGCCGCTCCTGGTGCTGTCAGGGAAACTCTGAAAAAGGTTGTAGGCTGAAACTTACCCCCCCCCTGCCGCAAGGCGGGGGATTACTTTCCATGCAGAAGAAAAAGAATCTTTTATTCGGTAGAGTCAGCGATTATCTCTATCTGATTGCAGGGCCGGCAATTGCTGCAACTGCCGCTGCTATGTTCTATACACCTGCGAGAATCACAGGTGGCGGTGCAACTGGTATCGGAACGATTTTCTATTACCTTTTCGGCTTCGATCAAGGTATTGTGATGATGTGCGTCAATATCCCTCTCATCCTTCTGGGGATGAAGGTCTTTGGCTGGAGATATGGTATAAAGACGCTCATCGGATCCACGCTTCTTTCAATCTGGACAACTGTAATCGGACGACTGACTGATTATCAGGGAGTGCTTGATACCTCTGATGATATCAACATATTGCTTTCAGCTATCTATGGAGGTGTATTGATGGGCGTCGGAATCGGTCTGACGATGAAGAGCGGTTGCAATACAGGTGGTACAGATATCGTTGCGCAGGTTATTTCACACTATTTCCCGATATCCGTGGGAAGCGTTGAATTCATATTCAATGCGGTTGTAGTCTGCTGTGGTGGTATCTTCCTTGGTCTGCAGCCTATGCTGTTTGCCATCATCGCAATGTATCTTTCATCGCAACTGGTGAATTTCGTTGTGATGAGCTTCGGTACAAAGCTGGCGAAATCCGTATATATCTTCTCCGAAGAGCATACCCCAGAGATCTCGCGGCGTGTCATTGCTGAGCTCCATCATGGAGGAACAGTCTTCCATGGTACTGGAATCTATACCTCAAAGACACGCTCGATGCTGCTTGTCATCGTACCGAACAACCAGATGAATGCGGTTATGAAGATAATACATGATGAGGATCCGAAAGCATTCGTATTCGTTACAGAAGCTTATGAGGTACTCGGCCGTGGCTTCGTACCTCTGAAAAAAGCTGCAGATAAGGAATGATTAAGCTTTCTCTCCTCCGATATGCTTCAGGAATTCATCATATCCATCCTTGAGAGTCTCTTCCGGTTCATACTCTTCCAGCGGATAGTGCTCCATGACAAAATCTATATCCTTGTCGCCTCTGCCTGAGAGGTTGACGAGGATTTTCTTTCCTTGTCCAAGTTCCTTTGCAAGTTTTACTGCATAAGCAACAGCATGTGATGATTCGAGTGCTGGAATGATACCTTCCATGCGTGAGAGGGCATAGAAAGCTTCAACAGCTTCTCTGTCTGTGGCTGTCTTGTAGTTGACGCGTCCTATAGTATGCAGATAGCTGTGCTGTGGTCCGACACCGGGGTAATCGAGGCCGGAAGCGATAGAGTAGACAGGAAGCGGCTCTCCTTTCTCATCCTGGAGTACAAGTGATTTGAATCCATGGAGTATTCCTACGCTTCCCTTGGCGATTGTCGCGGCATGCTTACCTGTCTCCAGTCCTTTTCCGGCAGGTTCTACACCATAGAGTGCTACGTCTTTATCATCAAGGAAAGCGGAGAAGATACCCATTGCATTCGAACCTCCTCCGACACAGGCAACGATTGCATCTGGGAGTGAACCGGCATAACTGAGCATCTGCTCTTTTGCTTCCATTCCTATAATAGACTGGAAATCACGGACCATCATCGGGAACGGATGGGGGCCGACAACAGAGCCAATGCAGTATATCTGTGTGACAGGGTCTTTCAGATATGCCTCAAAAGCTGCATCGACTGCATCCTTGAGAGTCTTCGTGCCTTGTGTGACAGAGACGACTCTTGCACCGAGAACTCTCATCCTTGAGACATTCGGTGCCTCCTTCTTGACATCGATCTCGCCCATGTAGATATCGCACTCGAGCCCCAGGAGAGCTGCAGCTGTTGCCAGTGCGACACCATGCTGGCCGGCACCTGTCTCAGCGATGACCTTCTTCTTGCCCATATGCTTTGCAAGAAGCACTTCTCCAAGACAGTGGTTGATCTTATGTGCGCCTGTATGATTGAGATCTTCCCTCTTGAGATATATCTCAGCACCACCGGCAGCTTTGGAAAGCCTCTTTGCATGATAGACAGGGCTTGGCCTGCCTGTGAAATGCTCATTGAGCTCTTTCAGCTCTTTGATGAACTGTGGGTCCTTTGAGATTTCCTCATAAGCTTTCTCCACATCCTTCATCACTTTCTCCAGAGCTTCCGGAAGGTATGAACCGCCGAATTCTCCGAAATAACCGTTTCTATCTGGAAGATTCTCTGTATTGATTCCTCTTGTCACAAGATTCATATGTTTCTCCTTTATGTTTCTTTATGCAGTAACGCTACTATAAAGAGAAACATATGTCAATAGTCTTTTACGTCCTTCGTGAATCTCTTATTTTCTGTTCTGTCCGTTTTCTTGTTTCCGGAGAGACTTTCCTGATCCATTTCTCTGTTTCTTTGTCATCGATGTAGAAGAAGGAGAGAGCCCAAGCCACAGCCATTGAGACATAATACTCGCTGCTGTCTGCTTCTGTGATTGCATCCAGTATCTCCCGTCTCCGGTCTTTGAAAGATTTTCTGGTACTCATCAGGGTGACAATGCCAAGTCTTTTCACCATAGGGCGGCTGTCTTTGACAAGCGAAATGAAATATCTGTAGAACTCTTCCTTCTCATTTGCTTTCGGCTTGAGCGAAGAGGCAAGTGTATCGACTTCATCCCATGTTGATAGGAGCGGCAGCTGACTGTCCAGAAGAATGATTTTCTCGGAAAACGGAATCTTTCTGGAGGCAATCCAGAATCCTCTGAGGAGGATATCCTCATGGTATCTGATCTCAAAAGGAAACTCATCAAGCTGCTTTGCAATGGCACGGAGAGTCGGGATCCTTATGCCTTTATATGGCAGATCATGATTCTTTGTAAGCTTTGCAGAGAATAAAGCATAGTTTTTCTCTTCATATTGGCTATAAAGCTTATCAGTATCCATATTCCTCACCGACAAGGATTACAGTGATTCTGTTTTTCAGTGTCTGTCTGGAGAAGACAACGAAATTGGAACAGATTCTGTCATCTGCAGCGCAGCCAATGGCTCCTGCGTGATGGGGATCATAATAGGGAGATGTGCAGTGGCCAAGCTTCGTGCAAGGTGTATCTTTCCCAAGTCTGATGCAGTTCGGGGGAGCGGCTTTTGTCTTTACTCTTTCCACAGCTGCATGGATATCTGTGACAAGCTTGTTGATACCTGCAATGACAATGACTTTCTCCGGTCCGAAGAGCATTGCAGAGACTCTGTTTCCTCTGCCATCTACTTCATAGATCTCTCCATGCATTGTTATGGCGTTGGCAGAAGCGAGATAGACCTGTGCTCCATATGCTTTTTTTCTTTCAGGATTGTAGGATGTCTTCGCTTTCAGGTAATCCATGATACCGGTTTCTGCAAGAGTCTCTGATCCTCCTGTTGCAGTAGCTGTCCCTTCAGGAACAAGCTGTTTGATCAGGGCCATGAGTTCATCTCTGTCATTTACGAAAGCTGCCTGGAAACCATTTGCTTCCAGATTCTTCAGTGTTTCCTTTATCATGCCTTTCAGGGCTTTTCTCTGATTCGCGTCCATGTAATGATAGTATCATGAAAGATGTGGATGTAATCAGGAAAGCTGAGGCTTTTCTCTTTGATTTCGATGGTGTGGTGACTGATAGTGAGCCTTATGCATTCTATACGCTGAGAGCTGTTGTCGAAGAACATTTCGGGATTATCATAGATGACGAGGATATTGCATTCACTATAGGTATGGATGTCTATGGTACAGCCAATGCGGTAAGCCGGAAATATTCAATAGATCTATCTGGCGATAAGCTCATTGCATTGCTGAAGTCGTGCCCTGATTACTACACGGAATATGATTGTATAAAGCCGTTTCCTTACATACCAGAGCTCTTTTCCCTTCTGAAAGAGAAAGGAAAGAAACTGGCTATAGTCTCTTCAACCCACCATGAGCATCTGAAGAAGGCTTTGCAGCGGATGGATCTCTTCAGCTATCCGGATATCATCATAGGTGGAGACTGTGTAGAGAGGCGCAAACCCAACCCCGATCCATATCTTAAAGCTATGGAGATTCTCGGAGAGGATTGCGGGACTTCAATTGCTATAGAGGATTCTCCTGTCGGAATACTCTCGGCAAAACGTGCAGGTTTGTTTGTCCTGGCATACAAAGGCTCTGAAGTAGAGCAGAACACTGAAATGGCGGATGCAGCTATCAGGGACTACTCTGAACTTGCTGAGCTTTTAGCTTTCTAGCAACTGATACGCATATCAGGGTTGTAGGAATTGCTCCGCCGCAGTTGGAGATCATCATCATTACTCCAAGAGCTGTCGCTCCATCATCTATGAAGTGCTGGAGGATGAAGAGGACAGGTATCCTCAGGACAAAAATCTTGAGGAAATTCAGGAATAATGTGATCTTTGTCTTCCCGAGTCCCAGAAGGAAATCCATTCCAGCTCCATTGAATGCGATGCCGAAACAGCTCAGTGAGTCATAGATGAAAACTCTTTTTATCATTGCCATGAATGGCTGATCGAGGCCTGTACGGCTGGTTGCAAAGATTCTGATGAGGATATCATCGAGTGAATAGAGTATCGTCATTGCGAGCAGGGAGGCTATGAATGTCACTGCTATGTTCGTAAGATATGCCTTGACGGCTCTGTCGTATCGCTTTGCGCCATAGTTCTGGCTGATGATGGAACTGGAGGCATCGGAAAAGCCGTTCTCGAAGTTCGAAGCTATGCCAGATATATTGTTGGAAATACCAAGTGCTCCGACCATCTCAGCTCCATACTGTGCTGCCATCGAGTTTACAACAACCTTTCCAAGTGAGAATGCCGAGTCTTCGACAGCTACAGGGTATGAGATATTCACAAGATTCTTTGCATATCCTTTTCTTCCTCTGAAAACCAGAGTGGGCTTGATACAGAAAATACTTGTTTTATCAAAAAGATGTGGCAGGGCATATAGAGCGAAGAGGAAATAAGTGATCAGCGTGGCAAGTGCAATGAATGAGATACCTTTTCCAAGACCATAGATGAAGAGGGCAGAGAGTCCAAGCTTGATGATCATCGTCATGATATTCAGAACCATGATTGCCTTTGTATTCCCGCGTGCCTTCTCGACATTTATATAGATGAGGTTTATGAAGTTCAGTATTGTGGCGACAACGATTATTCTGAAATAAGCTGTACCTTCTGCTATGAATTCCTCAGGAGTCCTGATCAGGCGGAGAATCATCGGTGCCGATGGTATGAGCAGCAGGAAGATTGCCGAAAGCAGCAGAATAAGGCGTATCAGGGTATTCATCAGCATGTTCGCTTTCTCACTATCCCCAGCTCCATATGCCCTGTTGATGAGGATCATCGATCCCGTGATAAGTCCTGAGCCCATAGCAGAGAGAATCATTCTCAGCTGCGACATATAGGCAACTGTTGATACATCTATCTTTCCTAGATGGCTGGACATGATAGTATCCAGAAGGGAGAAAAGACAGTTGAAGAGTGCGAAAACAGCAAGGGGAGTGCCGACTCTGATAATCAGGCTGAAAAGATTTCCTGATAGTGAATATGCCCTGAATTCCTCTTCTGACAGCTTTTTCATGCAGTTCTCCCTTTGTGATTCTGCTCCAAATAGCAGATGATGGGAAGCGGCAAAAACAAAGGGAACCCCGATGTGAGGTTCCCCTTGATAACTGATTGATAACTATCAGTTACCCAGCTGCTCTTTTCTCTTCATGCCGAATTCGTAGACAGCGATGAGCACAAGGGCAACAAGACCGACCAGGTCTGTGATTGTGCCTGGGATGACCATGCAGAGTCCTGCGATGGCAAGGATGATTCTCACCAGAGGATTGAGATTGCGTGCAAGGTATCCATTCAGAGCTGCTGCAATGCCGAAGATTCCCAGAAGTGATGTGATACAGATCTGGATGACGCTGAAAACGCTTGTGACGTTAACGAAGAGCATTGCCGGATTGAGGGCAAAGACATATGGAACTACGAAAGCGGCTATAGCCAGCTTTGTCGCGACAAGTCCTGTCTTCATCGGATCCGACTTAGCGATGGCGCTTCCAGCATATGCCGCCAGCGCAACCGGCGGGGTTATATCGGCGACTATACCGAAGTAGAAGACGAAGAAATGGGCAGCTACTGGTTCGACATTCAGTGCAATGAGGATCGGAGCACAGACGCCAGCCATGATGCAGTAGTTTGCTGTTGTAGGAACACCCATGCCGAGAACGATGCAGCAGAGCATTGTCAGTACGAGAGCTACAAGCACGATTCCCTGACTCAGCGACACGATGGCTCCAAGCAGGATGGATGCAAGCCCTGTGACTGTGATGCAGCCGGAGATAATGCCAGCGATGCCGCAGGCGACAACGACTGTGATTGAACTTCTGGAACCGTTTTCAAATGAATCGAGAATCCAGCGGAATGAGAGCGCGGGCTTTTCGCCTTTCTCCTCTTCCTCTCCACCATCTGTTGTGGCTGCGAAATGAGGGATGATCTTGTGAATGATACCTACGACCATGGCGACTATGATGGATAGCGTTGCAGAGTATGCCATTGTGTATGTATTGGATCCAACAAGATAGATCAGCGCGATCAGCGGAAGCAGGAGGTAGAGATCTTTGACCAGGTCTTTTACCTTCGGAAGCTGCTCTCTGGGGATTCCCTTCATGCCGCTCTTCTTAGCTTCCAGATGTACTGCGATGAAGATTCCTGTGAAGTAAAGTACAGCAGGAAGAATTGCCATTACAGCGATTCTTCCATAAGGAATACCTGTGAACTCTGCCATCAGGAATGCAGCTGCACCCATGATAGGAGGCATGATCTGACCGCCAGTACTTGCTGCGGCTTCGACAGCTGCGGCGAATTCAGGACGATAGCCCATCTTCTTCATCATCGGAATTGTGATAGAGCCGGATCCTACTGTATTGGCAACTGAAGAACCGGAGGCCATTCCTTCGAGTGCGGATGCGACGACAGCAACCTTTGCAGGTCCTCCTGTGAAGCGTCCGACAGCAGTGTTTGCAAAACGGATGAAGAAGTCTGCAACACCAGTCCGTTCGAGGAATGCACCGAAGATGATGAAGATGACTATGTACTTCACACAGACACCGACAGGAGTGGAGAAGATGCCGTTTGCTGTATAGAAGAGTGTTCTTATCAGCTGCGTCACACCGATTCCGCTGAAAAGAGTATAGATTACCAAAGCACCTGCTACGCAGAGTATTGGCAGACCTACACAGCGGCGGCAGAGTTCGACAAGCGCCAGTATACCGATGGCTCCGACTACCATGAAAAGCGGATTTGCCATGATTCTTGCAGACAGCCTGATGACAGTCATCGCATTAGCTGCATAGAAGAAATAGGCACCTGATCCAACAATGGCGATGATGATATCGTACCAGGGCATATGGTTGACGCGTTCTACACCCTTCTTCACAGGGAACGTGAGGAAGCCTAAGAGGACAATCATGCCCATGAAGACTGAATAACGGACTTCCTGAAGTGTTGTCAGGAAGATAGCATCGATGATGCAGTAGATAGCAAAGGCGGCCATGACGTAGTGGATCACTGTCTTCTGCCAGCCTTCCCAGATTCTGACATTCGATTCCCTGTCGTACTTCTTCATTACAGCTTCGACATCAGCCATAGTTCCGACGGAATCATCAATGTGTTTGTTTTCCTTATCGCTCAAATGGAACTCCTATAGATGTATTTTATAAAGAGAAGAGGGCTGAACCTCAGCCCTCCCAAGATTGCACTTTACGGGCGCTTTACTTTACAGGAACTTCGATTCCCTGCTCTGCAAAGTACTTTGCTGCTCCCGGATGATATGGAACTGTCGTGATGCTGGTTGCAAAAGCCAGATCCAGCTCGTTGCCCTTGTCATGGCTCTGAGCGATTGCTGCCTTGTCATTGAAGATTGTGCTTACGACATCATATACAGCATCTTCGCTGACATCATCGCGGGCGATTACGACAGCACCTACTGCTACAGTCTGGCAGTCTTCGTCTGTTCCATAGACAGAGGAAGCAATTGTGACAGGAGTGTAGTATGGAGATGCCTCAAGAAGGTTTGCCATATGCTCGTCATCGATGGATACGAGGCGTACGTCATGTGTGGTTGCCAATGTGGAGACTGCGACTGTCGGAGCTCCTGCAACGACGAATGCGGCATCGATCTTTCCGTCCTGGAGCGCATCAACGCTATCTCCGAAGCTCTGGTAAGTCGGGGAGATATCATCCTCAGTCAGACCATAAGCTGCGAGGATATCGAGGGCATTGTAATATACACCGCTTCCTGAGGAGCCGATTGACACTGTCTTGCCTTCAAGATCTCCGATAGTCTTGATTTCCGGATCCAGTGTGACAACCTGAACCTGCTCAAGGTAGAGAGCAGCAACAGTGGAGAAGTCAGATACAGCTCCCATCTCAGCAAAGAGGTTGGTTCCGTTATATGCATAGCTCATGACGTCTGTCTGGACAAAACCGAGCTGGTACTGTCCCATATCCATCATTTCGATGTTGTCCTGGCTTCCTGCACTGACGACTGCTACTACGCTTGTATCAGTCTCTGAGGAGATTCTCTGCGCAAGAACGTTGCCGAATCCATAATATGTTCCCTGGTCTCCACCTGTTCCGAAGCGGAGGCTTCCGCCTTCACCAGCTCCTCCTGCGAAGACCGGTACCATCAGAGAGACAATCAGTATTGCAACAAGTGCGAAAGTTTTCTTCATTTTCTTCCTCCTTTGATATATTCACTGTATCTTCTTTCCTGAACTGAAGATGTCATAGTAAAAGTGTGTAGATGGTTTTTAGTGTTAGGGAAAAGCTGTTTGTTGTCAAGGTATTAATACTTATATTTGTATATTTTATGCATAAAAATACAGTTGGTAAGCATATGATTACGAGTGGTAATCAGTTGCAGTAATTTTTAATTGAGACTTGATTTTTCACTTGACATACTTCCAATAAATGTGTAAATTCTTTTAGTAATCGACGTAGGGTAGAGCAGTTGGCAGCTCGTCGGGCTCATAACCCGGAGGTCGCAGGTTCGAGTCCTGCCCCTGCTAAATAGATGTAATCTGGTCCACTGGAAAGCAAAGGCCGAAGGTGGGAATGGGTCACCAGACCATCCATGAAACGTGGCAATCTGCTGTCTGAGCACTGGTTCAGAAACAGGTTGCCTTTGTTTTTCTCTCTGATATTCATTTTATGTTATTTTGGTTCTGACCAAAATTACAATGAATATATTCATCAGAATAATTTTAGGGAATTTTTCCACTTTACCGAATTTTTAGCCTATTCTCATAGTATAGGGGAAATAAAAGAAACCACCCTAAGGTGGTTTGTTCCCTACAATGGGAAGCCCATATGGGCGGTTTGAACATGTTTTTGCTTGGACATGTTATGTTATGTCTTCATTTTTGATGAAAAAGGAGGATCAGTCAAGTGAATTTCTCGGAAGATTATTATCTTGGTCTTGATTGTGGCACAGAATCGGTTGGATATGCTGTTACAGATACGTCTTATAACGTTTTGAAATTCAATGGTAAATCAATGTGGGGCTCTCATCTTTTCGATGAGGCAAAGACGGCAGCAGAGCGTCGTGGATTCAGAGCTGCCAGACGGCGATTGGAAAGAAAAAAAGAACGGATCAGACTTGTTCAGGGGTTATTTGCTGAAGAAATTGCAAAGATTGATCCGCTATTCTTTCAGCGATTGAATGATAGCCATTATTTTCCAGAAGATAAGACTGTTCATCAGTCAAATTCACTTTTTGATGATCCTACGTTCAAAGATAAAGACTTCTTTAAAAAATATCCTACTATTTTTCATCTCCGCAATGCATTGAGAAAAGGTGAAGCTGAGCATGATCCAAGACTTTTATATCTAGCTATTCATCATATCATGAAGAATAGAGGTCACTTTCTTTTTACTGTAAGTGATGATTTGAACGCGGTTATGGATCCAAAACCGCTGTTTGACGGTATTATCGAACTTTCAGAGACGATCTTTGATGGTGATAGAATATCATTTTCTGATTACGATTTGGTCTGTGAAGCGCTGAAAGAAAAACGAGTAATGGTCCGCAAGGAAAAGCTGAAGGGACTGATAGAATTTAATAAAAGCAAAATCTGTACGCAGTTGATTGCTTTGCTTGCTGGTGGAAGTGTAAAAGCTGATAAGCTTTTTGATAATGTTTTATATAAGGATTTGTCTTCCATTGAATTTAGTAAATCCACTTTTGAAGATACTGTTCTCCCAGAACTTGAAGATGCTTTATCTGATGATGAGTATCGTTTGATTCTGTTGTTTAAAGCAGTTTATGATTGGATGTCGCTTGCTGGCATTATGTCAGGATATTCATTTATCTCTGAAGCAAAGATCGCACAATATGAGTCAAACAAAAGGGATTTGCATAATCTCAAGAAGGCAATAAAGCTGCATGCTCCAGATCAATATAAAGCATTCTTTCATGACGAAGAACCTGGAAGTTTTGCTTCATACGTTGGTGCAGATCATAATAATGGGAAAAAGAATAACCTTAGGCGTACAAGCATTGATGCGTTTTATAAGAATGTAAAAAAACTTATCGGTAATAATCCGGAGGATGAAATCTCTCTGCAGATACTGCAGAAGATTGAAAATGGAGAATTCCTTCCTCTTTTGATTTCTTTCAGGAATAGTGTGCTGCCTTATCAGGTACACAAAGCAGAAATGGATGAAATCTTGCGTGTTGCTTCTGCTGAATATCCATTCCTTACAGAAAAAGATGAAAATGGATATACGGTGATAAATAAGCTTGATGAGATTATCAAGTTCAGAATTCCTTATTATATTGGTCCGCTTGGTCGCAATGATAAGACAATCAGTGGATGGGCTGTAAGAATAAAAGGTGGAAAAATACTTCCTTGGAACTGGAAAGAAATGATTGATGAAGATGCATCTGCAGAGGGCTTCATCAGAAATATGACCAATAAATGTACCTACTTGCCTGGGGAGGATGTCCTTCCGAAGAATTCCCTCTTGTATTCTAAATTCACTGTTCTTAATGAACTCAATAATGTGCGGATTAATGGAATCCTTTTGACTGTTGATCAAAAACAGACAGCCTACAAAGAACTTTTCATGAAATATAGGAAAATAAGTCAAAGCCGATTTAAAAAGTTCATTATCGCAGAAGGCTGGTGCGATAGAAATAGTACAATAGAAATTTCTGGAATAGATGGAGACTTCAAGTCAACTCTGTCCACTTATCTTGATTTCAAAGAATTTATAGAGTCAGATAAACTCCGCTTTTCAGATGTCGAAGAGATAGTTAAGTGGCTTACACTTTTTTCAGAAGGTGGTGATATAGCAAAGCGGAAGATCCGAAAAGCATATGGTTCAATTCTGTCTGAAGAAGAAATCAATGTAATTTCAAGAAAGAAATATTCTGGATGGGGACGATTGTCTGAAAAATTCCTTACAGGTATTACTGCTATGGATAAGTCAACTGGTGAATTGAAATCAATCATTACGCTGATGTGGGAAACACAGAATAATCTGATGGGACTTCTCAGTTCAGATTATGAGTTTGCTTCTCAGACTGGTTCAGATGAAAAGATTGAAAAACTTGAATATTCGATAGTTGGTAATCTTGCTGTCTCTCCTGCTGTTAAACGGCAAATATGGCAAACACTGAAAATCGTGGATGAAATAGAACGAATCATGAAACATCCACCCAAAAAGGTGTTTCTTGAAGTCACCAGATTTAATGGTGAAAAAGGGACACGGACAATTTCAAGGAAATCTGATTTGCTGAGTAAACTTAAAAATCCAAAAATCGAATTATCAGCTGATGAAAAAGCAATTATAAATACGTTAGAGGAAACAGGAGAATCTGAAATAAGCCGCAGAGATAAGCTTTATCTGTATTTTACTCAGCTTGGTAAATGTATGTATTCGTGTAAGCCTATAGATCTTTCTGAGCTTGGAAACACGGAAGTGTATGATGTGGATCATATATATCCTTATTCGCGGAGCAATGACGATTCACTCACAAATCGTGTTCTCGTTCTTAAACAAGAGAATGCCAGGAAATCTGATAACTTCCCAATTGACGATTCAATAAGAAATAAAATGATTCCATTTTGGGAACATCTGCACAGAATTGGATTGATATCTTCGGAAAAATTCAAGCGACTCACAAGACTCTCTCCGCTCTCTGAAGAAGATGATAAAGGTTTTATAGCAAGACAGCTTGTAGAGGCTAATCAGTCGGCAAAAGCTGTTGCAGATATCTTAAAACGATATTACGGAAGTCAGACTAAAATCGTGTATTCAAAAGCGCGGAATGTATCGGATTTCCGCGATAAATATGGTTTTATAAAACTTCGTTCTCTAAATAATCTTCATCACGCAAAAGATGCATATCTGAATATTGTTGTTGGTAATGTTTTTGATACAAAGTATACTTCTGATTTCATCTTGAACAGAAAAGATAAAGATCCAGTTTTCAATCTTTCAAAACCATTTGAAACAAGCGTCAGAAATGCGTGGATGGCTGGTGAAGAAGGAACAATCAAAACAGTACGTAAACAAATGTCCCGCAATGACATTCTATACACAAAGCAGTGTATAGAAGTAGGTGGTGCTTTCTTTGATCAGATGCCAGTTCCGGCAGGGAAGAATAAAGGTGTTATTCCTTTGAAAACATCAGATCCTGTTCTTCAGGAAATCCTTATGCATTCTTCTGATTCCGAAGGAACAATTGAAAAATGGACAGGTAAATATGGTGGATACAATAGTCTTAAAATTGCTTATTTCGCGCTTGTGAAATACAGAGACAAGAAAGATGTCTCAATTTCATTTATTCCAATAAGCATACTTGATTCGCTGAAGCTAAAATCAAAAGAAGATTTACAAAATTACTGTATAGAAAAGCTTCATTTAAAGGAACCTGAAATAATCAGAGGAAAGATTCTGAAAAATACAATGATTTCTGTCGACGGATTTAAATATGCAATTACAGGGAAAACGGGTGGTTTAATAACATTTGACTCTTGTATTCCTTTGATTCTTGAAGATGATATTGTATTGAGAATCAAAAAGATAGAAAAATTCTTAGAGCGAAAGAAACAAGATAAGAATCTCTTAGTTGATGAAAAGCATGATGGGATTTCGAAAGAGGGAAATCTGGAAGTTTATGATGCGCTTTTGGAAAAGTCAAAGCTCCCACTGTTCATGAAAAGGCCTGCCTGTCAAACTCAGCTTTTTATTAAAAAACGAGAAACTTTTACTTTGTTAGGCATCGAAGAACAATGCGTATTGATAAGTAATATGCTTTCGTATTTTGGTATGAACACTGGCAAGGCTGATCTGACGTTGATTGGAGGTGCCCCGGGAGCTGGGATATTAAAGCTGAATTCTAAGATTAAACCAGGTTCTCGTGTTGTTATTTACGATTCGAGTATTACAGGTCTTTTCACAAAGGCAGAAGAAATAAAAATATGAGTTGGCGTGTAGTAGTCATTAATTCGCGGGCAAGGCTTGAAACGAAGATGGGCTACTTGATTGTAAGGGGAACAGAGACTAAACGTGTTCTGATTGACGAGATTTCTGTTCTCCTTATAGAAGATGCTGGGTGTATTGTATCTTCTGCTTTGCTTGAAACTCTTACCGAACATAAGGTTGTAACGATTTTATGTGATCATAAACATAATCCTGCTATGCAGGTTCTTTCTCTATATGGGAGTTATGACACAAGTGCACGTATATATTCTCAGATGAAATGGTCAAATGAAATCAAAGGTTTGGTCTGGGCAGAAATCGTACGGGATAAAATAAGAAAACAGTCCTATGTCTTACATCGCCATATAGATGGGGAGGCTTGGATGAATGTACTTGAATATGCTTCTGATGTAGAACCTTGTGATGCTACTAATCGTGAAGCTCATGCCGCTAAAGTATATTTCAATGCATTGCTTGGGCATTCATTTTCTCGTCATGAGCCTTCATATATAAATGATGCATTAAATTATGGATATTCAATTATTTTATCTGTGGTGAATCGATGTGTAGTAGCAAATGGATATTTAACGCAAGTCGGAATTTTTCATCACAGTGTTTTCAATCAATTCAATCTTAGTTCTGATTTGATGGAACCATTCAGACCGTTAGTTGATGAGAAAGTTTTATCTCTCCCTATCGGAGAGGAACTTTCTCATGAATCAAAGATGATTATTCTTAGCTTGCTTAATGACACAGTAATAGTAAGAGGAAAGAGGGCAACAGTTATAGCTGCAATCGAGATTTATGTAAAAAGTGTTCTTGATGCCCTTGAATCCGGTAATCCACAAATGATTTCGTTTTATGAAACAGAGGCCTAGGTTTATGAGAACATTTGTATTCTTTGATTTGCCTGTTCTTACAGAAGCGGATCGGCGTGAATATCGGCGTTTTAGGAAATTTCTTATCAAGAGTGGATTTATCATGTTGCAGGAATCTGTATATTCAAAACTTTCTTTGAATCCAACAGCGGTAGAAACTGTAGAATTGGCAGTAAAATGTAATGCCCCTAAGGCTGGGTTGGTTCAGATGCTGACAGTCACTGAAAAACAATACGCGTCTATGAAATACATTACAGGTGAATTCAAATCTGAATATCTGAATACAACAGATCGGTTGGTGATATTATGAAACTTGTTCATCCTGAATTAGAATTCTCAATAGATTTTAGCGAAGGAAGTATTACTTCTATTTTCTTTGATTCGCCATCACTTTTAAGAAAGTTTTTGTTTGGCTTTCTTAATCAATATGAAAATGATGAAGGGAGTTTCGTTTTATCTGAAGATGGTGATGAAATAAGCCTTCAGAATAATGTTTCTTTTATAACAGATTCCCTTTGTTTTGATATTAATGATAAACGTCTTACCAATAAAATACAGAGTCAGTTAAAAGCATATGCAATTTCTGAAGAAATGTATGAATATACTGTTGAGATGTTGGCTCATCTTGACAGATATTCAGAACGCATTAAAGAAACATTCATTTATCCTGTTGCAAATAAAGAATCAGAAGCAGCTTCTCTGATAAAAATGCTCAATTTCACAATTGATTTTGACTATGAGAATGAACTTGAGAAATTGCTGGAATATATGAACATGATGCATGATATATGTGGTGTGAAAGCATTTGTTGTATTGAATCTTTTTCACTTGTTTTCGATAGAAGAAATCAAAGTATTTTGTGAAAACATAAAATTGCATGGTCATTCTCTTTTGCTTATTAATTCCGGTTCTTTAATATCTGATCAACCTATGGAATTCCTGAGAAAAATCATAATAGATAGTGATGGATGTCAGATATTTTGAATAAACAAAATTGGTAATAAGTGTTCAAACCATTCATTTAAAACACTTGTAGAGGCTTGGGAGTTATGTTATCTCTTAGAGTAATCAAGCGCCTTTACGGATGGAAGGAAGGATCCTCGCGCTTGGGAGTTATGTTATCTCTTAGAGTAATCAAGCTTTCAATGATGCGAAATGGTATTACTGCTGGCTTGGGAGTTATGTTATCTCTTAGAGTAATCAAGCGCAGGCGAGACGCCCCTGACGCTTCCGGAGGCTTGGGAGTTATGTTATCTCTTAGAGTAATCAAGCGGAACGGAGCCGATAGCTATATCCCGGACTGCTTGGGAGTTATGTTATCTCTTAGAGTAATCAAGCTCTCAGCAGTTTGTTACGGTATATCCTCCAGCTTGGGAGTTATGTTATCTCTTAGAGTAATCAAGCGTGCAAGCCTTCCTATATGCATGGATGAAGGCTTGGGAGTTATGTTATCTCTTAGAGTAATCAAGCCGACAATCAGCCCGATGGGAGCTGTGAGGCGCTTGGGAGTTATGTTATCTCTTAGAGTAATCAAGCGTAAATAAAGTAAAACAAGCAATAACTCCTGCTTGGGAGTTATGTTATCTCTTAGAGTAATCAAGCTATCATAGGTTTAAAATCAACACGATACTGGCTTGGGAGTTATGTTATCTCTTAGAGTAATCAAGCATAGCAACATACTGATTAAGAAACCACAAAGCTTGGGAGTTATGTTATCTCTTAGAGTAATCAAGCAAGCTTCCCGTTGGAGTCAATCCGGGTGATGCTTGGGAGTTATGTTATCTCTTAGAGTAATCAAGCGGTGTATCTGTTTTTTTAGACCATCTCGATGCTTGGGAGTTATGTTATCTCTTAGAGTAATCAAGCCGTATTTTTGATTCTTCTTCTGATTCTGGTGCTTGGGAGTTATGTTATCTCTTAGAGTAATCAAGCTTTAGTGCAATAAGGAACTGAACCAACAAGGCTTGGGAGTTATGTTATCTCTTAGAGTAATCAAGCTCCAAAAGTCGTATTAACCGTATTAGTGGTGCTTGGGAGTTATGTTATCTCTTAGAGTAATCAAGCATCTCCGAACGTATTAGTAATGGTATTCGTGCTTGGGAGTTATGTTATCTCTTAGAGTAATCAAGCTGATACGCTCCTTCAGTGGTCATTTGCTAGGCTTGGGAGTTATGTTATCTCTTAGAGTAATCAAGCTGTTGCTGGAGGAATGTCTAGTGTAGCTCAGCTTGGGAGTTATGTTATCTCTTAGAGTAATCAAGCTACAGGTTCAGCAACAATTCCACCTGTTTCGCTTGGGAGTTATGTTATCTCTTAGAGTAATCAAGCCCAGCATTAACACCAGTTCCTCCAGACATAGCTTGGGAGTTATGTTATCTCTTAGAGTAATCAAGCTTCTCCTCTGAGGGCATAAGCTTCGCATGGGCTTGGGAGTTATGTTATCTCTTAGAGTAATCAAGCGCGCCACTCCGGAGAATGCGAAATGCGAGCGCTTGGGAGTTATGTTATCTCTTAGAGTAATCAAGCTTGAGCTTACGAACGGAGGACGCAAGGTCTGCTTGGGAGTTATGTTATCTCTTAGAGTAATCAAGCTACCCGGCCACTGGTCAAAATGAACCTTGGGCTTGGGAGTTATGTTATCTCTTAGAGTAATCAAGCGAGGACGACTGAATGACATACACATACGACGCTTGGGAGTTACGTTATCTCTTAGAGCAATTAAGTGGCTTTACCGTGGCGGCCTCAGCAAAAGGGGCTTGGGAGTTATGTTGTCTCTCAGAGGAATCAGGCACGCTTCGGCAACCGGTCCGGAAAAAGGAGCTTGGTAGTTATGTTATCTCTTTTGCTGATTGAAAAAGATTAGGATATCGAATGGACTTTTCATGCAGTCATAATTGTTTAGTTCGTACTGCCTCTTGTGTTAAGTCTTGTTGTCCGATATATAAAAGCGCGTGGATTATATTCAGACAGCAATTGATATTCTTCAGGATACTGAAGTTGGCAGAGCACTTGAAGCTGTGAGAGATTTTTATGACTCTGTGCAGCCTGATTTCGATTCATTCACGGAAGAAACTGGCGTAAAGTGCCAGGCTGGTTGCGGAGAGTGCTGTGCGCATTTCATTCCAGATGTTACTGCATCGGAGGCTTTGATCATTGCAGTCGCTATTCTTTTCGGAAAGAGAAAGTCAGAGCTTCAGGAAAGACTGAAGGGTGTTGTGCTCTCCAGAATTGCTTGTCCTTTTTATGATTTCTGGTCTGACCATCATTGCATGATTTACAATGAGCGACCTCTTGTCTGCAGAATGTTCAATTCATGTCTTTCTGAAGGAAAGAACGGGGAGATGGAGTTCAGAGATTGCCGTTTCAATGGAAATGCTTCTCATTTTGATATCTCTTCTCTGTCTTCTTCTTTCAAGCCGATGAATGATTATGGTGAGATGCTTGAAAACCTGGAAGGAAACAGTGCGGAGACAGAGCTTCTGCCAGCTGCTGTCGAGAGAGAAATGGACAGGGTCGGTAATATCCTTGCCTGTCTCTTCTCTGATCCTGCAGCTCTTACGCCTGTGAAGACAGAAGCTTAGTCACATCAATCCAAGCTGTGCATTCTGATGTTTCTTCCAGCTCGCTGATGGTCAGTTTTATTGCACTGTTGGGAGTCCCGGCAGCAGGGTAGACGTAGTCAAAGCGTTTCAGTGATTCATCTAGATAGACTTTCACATCGTCATTCACTCCGAATGGACAGACGCCTCCTACAGGATGGCCGGTGAGATGTTCAACATCCTCAGGACCAATCATTTTCGCTTTTTCATGAAATGTGTCTTTGAACTTTCTGTTGTCTATCTTCCCATCTCCGGCAGCGACTATGACTATTGGACCTGATGAGAGAAGGAAAGACATTGTCTTTGCAATCCTTCCTTCTTCTGTCCCCAGATCTGCAGCTGCTTCTTTGACAGTCGCGCTTGATTGATCGAAGAGGATTATATCTTTTTCTTTTCCATACTTTGCCAGATGTTCTCGTGCTTTTTCCAGTGACATGGCCAGATATTACCTCTCTGTCCCAAATTATTCCAGTTTTTCCATTGACCGGGTCATAATGACCCACTTGTTGGCCAGTTGGTTTCTGCTAGGTCAATAATGTCCGGATAAGAAGTTTGAGCTTTAATGCATGCTTTGTATAATTTGTTTAGTTGTAATAAGTTATAAAAGTTGGCACACCTTCTGCATCGTTATTGGTGTTCCACAAGGGACAATGAAAATAGAGATATAAGGAGGCCTTAAGATGGCAAACGATGTAACTAGATATAATGACAGGAGTGGAAGAAGGGATCTTTCCCTTTTCGATGATTTCTTTGATTCAATGCTTGGAGCATGGGATAACTACTCACAGAGAATTCCTGCAGTAGATGTGGAAGAGACTGCAGATAAGTATATCATCAAGGCTGAGATGCCAGGCTGGAGTGAGAAGGATGTTAAGATTACTCTTGATAAACATGTTCTTCATATTTCCGGTGAAGTGAATGAAAGTGAGAAAAACGAAGACGGCAAGAAATACCTGATCCGTGAGAGAAGACATACATCATTCGAAAGATCATTCAGCCTTCCTGACGGACTTGATGAGAATGCAATCAGCGCAGATTTCGAGAATGGAATTCTCACAGTGACACTTCCGAAGACTCCGGAAGAGCAGCCAAAGAGAATCGAAGTCAAGATCGGTAAGTAATCAAGACAGGGGACGGAGGAGTTCCGTCCCCGGAAACCCAAGGAGAGAAGAGATGAGATACGTAATTACAAGAACAGCAGCGCCAAGGCTGGCAGATTTCGATACATTCTTCACTGATTTCTTCGGTGATACAGCTACAAGAAAGATTCCACCAGTGGATATCTATGAGACAGAGAACAGCTATGTCATTGAAGCTGAAGTTGCAGGATATAGCGAAAATGATGTCCGTGTTCATATCAAGGATCATGTTCTCACTATCTCATCGGAAGAAACCTGGAAAGAGAGAAGAGCCAGAGAACGCGAGGAAAAGAATATGATAGTCTCTGAAATCAATCTTCCTGAGTTTTCACGTTCATTCAAGCTTCCTGAGGATGCCGATTCGGAGCGTGCTGAGGCAGAAAGCAAGAATGGTATTCTTACCGTTTCAATTCCTCGTATCCGCAAAGTTGAGAAAGGCAGGATTGAAATCAAAATTGGCAGATAAGCCGGCGATCAAGGGAGTCAGCGATGGCTCCCTTTGTTCATGTCTGAAGCAATTTCGCTGATTTCGCTTATAGATAATTTTGTCAGAGAAGCAATTTCTGAATAGGAATATTTCCTGTTTTTCAGCATATTCATCGCAACATCTTTTTTGCCAGTATGTACACCTTGCTGCATACCTTCCTGCATCCATTTTGATTGATATTTCTCAAGTATTCCGTATGTTCTTTCTATCATTGCTTTATTTCCTTTAACTTTGCTGAGTCCTTCTCTCATTTCTGGACATTTGATGTTCGATATTCGTTTTTCGTATAGATCGCTGTAGAAGCGGCTTTCTACGCTTTCGATTGTATCACGATAGCTACCATTTGCCAGTACGAATGTAAGGTTGCATTCTTTCAGTTCCTGGTGTTCTTTTGTGTCCATCATTCTGAAAAAATATCTTGGCTCATTTCTTTTCATAATGTCTTCATCGAGGATGAAGATAACTATCAGCTCATCGGCATACCTGTAATCCTTCCCCTTTTTTAGAGAAAGAGAACCAAGCATTGAGCTATGAGTGATCATTCGCTTTGAGAGATTGCCCCAGCCATGGAAGCTTCGTTGCATTTCGATGTCGATTAAAGAGCCAGCTGAATCCATTGCAAGAATGTCTAGACGGACAGAATGTCCATAAGGATTCTTCAGAGCAGCCTCAGCTCTTACGCTTTCTATTATGAGATCGTTTCTGCCCAGAATGGTCTGTATCATGAACTGTGTACATTCATTGTTTCTGTCAAATACGATGGTAAATGCAGGGTCGTCAGCAATACAGAGTTCATCAACCATTTTAAGGAGTACAGGATCAAATTGTTTTTCTTTCAAATATAACCTCCTGTAATGCTATACGCAAAAAGTGCTTATTCATGTCAAAGTTTCTTTCTCTTTTCTTACCTTGAGCGGTTTGCCTGCTTTCCGTTATACTCACGACGAGAGGTGGCTATGTACAGGATTGTGAGAAAAGAGCAGCTTTCTCCTGAAGTTTTCCGCATGGAGATAGAGGCTCCGATGATTGCCCGTGAAAGAAAGGCCGGACAGTTTGTGATTGTACAGAAAGGCGGTGATTTCAATGAGCGTATTCCGCTCACTATTGCTGATGCAGATCCGGAGAAGGGCACTATAACTATAGTATTCCAGCGTGTCGGTGCTTCGACTTTCCTTCTGGCTGAGCTCGAGGAGGGAGAGGCGATTGAGAATGTCCTCGGTCCGCTTGGAACTCCTACCCATATCGAGAATTATGGCCGCGTTGTCTGTGTCGGAGGAGGCATTGGTGTTGCACCTCTTTTTCCGATTGCTCAGGCGATGAAAGCAGCTGGAAATAAAGTCAGTGTGATTATCGGCGCAAGAAACAAGGACCTGATTATCGAGGAAGATAAGATGAGGGGAATTGATCCCAATCTCACGATAGTGACTGATGATGGTTCATATGGTGAGAAGGGTGTTGTGACTGTACCTCTTGAGAGGATGCTTAAAGAGGGCAATGTGGATCATGTTGTGGCAATCGGCCCTGCTGTGATGATGAAGTTCTGCACAAAGACTGCAGAAGCTTATAACACACCTGTTACAGTTTCCCTCAACTCAATCATGATTGATGGTACCGGTATGTGTGGTGGATGCCGCGTAGATATCGGAGGAGAGATGAAGTTCGTCTGTGTCGATGGTCCGGAATTTGATGGACACCTTGTCAATTGGGATAACCTTATGATGAGGCAGCGTACATACAAGGCACAGGAGAAGGAAGATAACGACAGCTGCCGTGGTGGTATCTGTTCTAAATTGGGGTTTGAAAAATGAAAACACCTGAGATGATAGAAAAAGAAGCTGTGGATGTGCTGAAAACACTGCCTGAGAACCTCTCTGCGAAGGAGAGAGCTGCTATCCCGCATATGGATATGCCTGTGCAGGCTCCTGAAGAGAGAATCCATAACATGAATGAGGTTGCGCTGGGCTATACGGAAGATGAAGCGCTAGTGGAGGCCAATCGCTGTCTGCAGTGCCGCAATAAGCCATGTGTGGCAGGCTGCCCGGTCGGTATCGATATCCCTGCATTCATTCATAAAATCACTGAGAAAGATTACAGCGGAGCTCTTGCCGTCATTCAGGAGTCGAGTCTTCTTCCTTCTATCTGTGGTCGTGTCTGTCCTCAGGAGAACCAGTGTCAGAAGTTCTGTACCGTCGGCAAGATGATGAAGGATGTTGATAAGGCGGTCGGCATCGGGCGTCTTGAGAGATTTGTCGCAGATCATGAAGCAGAGCATGTGACCATTCCTGAAATTGCACCGGAGACAGGTAAGAGAGTTGCCGTTGTCGGTTCAGGTCCTGCAAGTATCGCATGTGCTGCTGATGTACGAAGAGCCGGGCATAGCGTCACTGTCTTTGAAGCTCTTCATAAGATGGGTGGAGTTCTCAGCTATGGTATTCCTGAATTCCGTCTTCCCAAGCGTCTTGTCGATAAAGAGATAGAGAAGCTTGCTGCTATGGGAATTGATTTTGAGCGCAATGTGCTTATCGGGCGTACCAGGACTATCCAGGAACTGATGGAGGAAGACGGCTATGATGCTGTATTCGTGGGAACTGGAGCAGGGCTGCCTAAATTCATGGGAATCCCTGGTGAGGATCTTGTTTCTGTCTTCTCTGCGAATGAGTATCTGACACGTTCGAATCTGATGAAGGCCTATGATTCATCTCATTCATTCACTCCATTCTTCCATTCACATCGTGTTGCTGTCTTCGGCGGTGGAAACGTTGCAATGGATGCAGCCCGTACGGCTTTAAGACTTGGTGCAGAGACTGTTGATATCATCTATCGTCGCTCAAGAGAGGAGATGCCGGCAAGAAAGGAAGAGATTGAGCATGCTGTCGAGGAAGGGTGCAATCTGCGGCTTCTGCAGCAGCCTGTGGAGATTCTCGGTGATGAGAATGGCCTTGTAAAAGGTGTAGTGATCAGAAAGTGCGAACTCGGAGAGCCTGATGCATCTGGACGCCGTTCACCGGTTGAGATTCCAGGTTCGGATTTTACTGTTGATTACGATACAGTTATTGTTTCCATCGGCAATGCTTCCAATCCTCTGATCAAGAAGACAACACCTGGTATAGATACCAATAGAAGAGGCAATTTCATTGTCAATGAAGAGACCTGCGAGACTTCCATCAAAGGTGTTTACGCAGGAGGTGATATCGTGCTTGGAGCTGCTACAGTAATCCTGGCAATGGGGCAGGGCAGAAAAGCAGCTGCGGCCATCAATAAGTATCTTCAGGAGTCAACTATAAAGAATGAGAAAGTATAAGAAATATGAATCAGGATTTCTCCTCATACATTTCTCCTCTTGTCAGGAGGGTGAAGATGATCTTCGTGAGCTTGTTCATCACGGAAATCATAG
>CALXLB010000001.1 GCA_944389085.1 uncultured Spirochaetaceae bacterium | reverse complement strand
AGGAAAAAGTTTGCAAAATAATCCGAGAAAAGAAAAATCCCCATTTCACGTACAGAAATTAGGATTTCTAAGAGATGTATATTTTCTGGTTCTTAAACTTTTCTTGCGTTAAATGCTAAAGACGGGTGTACTGAAGGTCGTTGACCATTAAATGGTAATATTTACAAATATTAATAATATTTTATTAATATCTATGATAATATAATACACCAATCAGAATTTTGTCAGAACTAGACTTCAGTTTATATTTTGGTTTGTTTATCGCCAGGCAAAGCGTTATTTTCTGCCTTAAGTAAAGCTGAGTTTTTGCAGAAGTATTTCTTTAACGAAAAATTCAGGAATCAAAGAGACGAAAAAGAGCCCCCGACCGGATTTGAACCGGTGACCTCAACCTTACCATGGTTGCGCTCTACCGACTGAGCTACAAGGGCGAGTCAATGTTTGACGGCTGATAGAATACTTGTTTTGCAAGATTGTATCAATATGCCATGCTCTGAAGCTTAAAAAGAGAAAGGATTCGTATATCCAAGTTTTGCCATGTGGTATCTGAATTTCTGTATATCGCTTTCCTGGACAAATATCATACCATCTTCACACAGTGTTACCATCTCTTTGATTTCCCTGTGCTTCATTATTTCTCTGAATGCGGCAGTATCATTGACAGCAAACATCAAACCTTTAGAAACGTATGCCATAAGATTATATGAATTTCTTACAGCCTCGAAGAATCTGAGCCAGTTTTCGGAGGGTTCTGGATTGATATGTGTTCTGAATTCATTTATAGCCTTTTCTGCTTCCTTGAGATTCTTGCAATCTGATGTGAATGACTGCAGTGTGACTTTGAACCTTATATCTCCGACAGGGACTGAAATACGTGCCAGATAATTCCTGACAGCCACATCCTTTCCCTTGTATGTGATTAAAAGAAGGTTCGTATCTGCTACAGGTGCGGAGAATTCCTTTTCCGCCTGTGGCTTTTGCTCTGTGTTTCCCAATGCCCAGTTGCCAAGCGCTGTGAGCGAGACTTTATCCAGACAGTCGAAAGGAGAATATGGGATTGCATTTCTCTTCGTCTTGAACATTGTCAGTTCTGGATCTTTTTCGGAGATCTTGAGACAGCCGAAAATTGCAAGGATATAGAGCATGCCTTTGAAAATTGGTCTGTACAGGAGTTCTTCCAATCTGTTCTTGGCTTCTTCGGGGACAGCACCGTCGGTGAAGCCCTGGATTTTCAGCGAGAAATTCTTTGCTGAGGCGTTCTCTGGTCCGATTATCATGTGTGCTGTTGTTTCTTTGTACGATTGCCATAAGTCATCAGCGCTGTACCATTTGCCACAAGAAAGCTTTGAGATCAGTTCAAGACATGATCTGCGGAAATATGATGGTACAAATGGTTCTGTCCTATAGTAGGAATTGTAGTAATCATGTGTTCTGAACTTGATGCCAGGCAGAAGAAAATCTGCTTCGACTTTGTTGTATTCTGTCTGTGCCCATTCCAGGAGCAGCTGCTGAAGATTGTTTTTATTCCTGCGATAAGAATAGCCGTATGCGGAAATCATTGTAAGCAGCAGATGGTCTTTCTGGAATCCATAGTCTTCTGCCAAGAGGTGGTCTGTTCCCGATAATCCAGTAAAAGAAGATGCCTTTGCCCGTTTTGCTGTGGCGTAATCATGATACCACTCATTATGGTCGGTATAATATTCAATGATGTCTTCTATTTCGTTTTCATCTGTAAATATTCTTGTATTTGGTGGCTCTAAGGGTATCAATTGCGGAGTTGAGCGGAAAACTTCTTGCTCTATCCATCTCAGCAACCTGCACTCGCTTACAGTTTCCTCCGCATAATCTTTCCAGCTGTCTGCAAACATGGATTTTTGCCGATAGTAATAATTGAAGTAGGATCCGTTTTGTAAATTGCCTAAATAAAAAGCTTTGAAAAGCGGTGCATAGCCAGAGGTCCCGAATTCATCGATGGAAGAGAATCCAAGTTCTTCTATATATGAGAATAGAGGTGCTTGGCCTAATTGGTGAGTAAGCCTTCTTATCATCTGGTATTGGCTATCCGCCTCCATGGCTTTTCGTATTTCCTCTTTTGAAGATGACTCAATCAGGTTTTTTATTTTTGATTTGGCTTTCTTTCCGGGACAGAAGAGCTGCAGCATTCTTTCTTTGATATCAAGATCCAGGGCATCTCCTGCTGCTTCTGTATCAGAGATTATACTGAGAACACAGCCTGAAACGAATTTTCCGATTTCATTTTCTTTTAACATCTTTCTTTCTTCCTGTTATCTCGAGGTGCCAAGAAGGCTCTGAAGTTCTTCTTCTGAGAGTTTCCTGAGCGCACTGCTGTCGGAAGCGATGAGCGATGATGAGAGCTCTGTCTTCATTTCCTGCAGATGAAGTATTTTCTCTTCAATCGTTCCTTTTGAGATCAGACGATAACAGAATACAGGATTATGCTGTCCTATGCGGTGTGTCCTGTTGATAGCCTGTTCCTCTGCTGCGGCGTTCCACCAAGGGTCGAAGATGAAAACGTAGTCAGCGGCTGTCAGATTAAGTCCAACGCCTCCGGTTTTGAGAGTCATCAGGAATACCTTGACTTCCGGATCTGTCTGGAAGGCATTGACGAGTTCCTGTCTATCTCTTGTTGCGCCTGTCATCGTCACAAATCCTATGTCCATGTCTTCCAGATCCTCCGAAAGCTTCTCAACGGTATCCAGGAAGGATGTGAATATAAGGATCTTGTGGCCGTTTTCCACGATTTTCGGAAGTACATTTTTCAGATATTCCCTCTTTGCAGAAGTTGTTACTGTATTCATTTTGCTTTCGGGCAGCGCTGCAATCTGCCTGAGTTCTGTCAGTGCCTGCAGTATGATGAAAGAGCTTTCCCAGCTGCCGTCAGTTTCAATCTTTTCCCTCAGTTCCTTTCGCCGTTTCTCATAGAAGTTCCAGTGGTCTTCTGCCATATCGACATAGACAGTCTGTACCGTCTTTTCCGGAAGATCCTGGAGAACATCCTTCTTCATCCTGCGGAGGATGAATGGGGTAATTTTCATTTTCAGTTCTTTCTCGGCATCTTTGTCCTCTTCATTCATTATCGGTTTCACGTATTCCCGTTCGAAACCTGCAAGCGTCGGGAAAAGAGCGGGGTTGAGAAAGCGGAAAAGCGAATAAAGTTCTCCTAAGTCATTTTCAATAGGTGTTCCAGATACAGCCAGTCTGTGCTCTGATTTCAGATTGAGTATCGCCTGTGCTGTCCTTGTATTGAAGTGTTTGATCATCTGTGATTCATCAAGTATTACATAGTCAAACGATTTGTCTGCAAGCTTATCAATATCATTTCTAATAGTGGCATAGCTGGAGATTATGAGACCGTGCGTGAGTGTCTGGAGATTCTCTGCATTGCGAGCCTGCCCGTAATATACATATGTCCTGATTCCGATGCCGAACTTCTCGATTTCAGCAAGCCAGTTATGTATGAGGCTCTTCGGGGCAATCAGGAGGGATGGCTTATCTTTGCGGGTAGCTGAGACTTTATTCAGCAGTGCAATGATCTGCACAGTCTTTCCAAGACCCATTTCATCTGCCAGACATCCACCGTTATTTGTGTCATGAAGATATTTCAGCCATCTGTATCCATCTTTCTGATAATCTCTGAGCGAGGATTCCTTTATATCCGTATCGCATGGCACATCTTTTATGGCATTGAAACCTTCGTAAAATGTCCTGATGCTCTTCAGGGCTTCTCCTGTGACTGTTATGTTCTCATCTGCTTCAAGATACGGAACATCGAAAGCAGAGATTATTGAGTGCCCGTTCTTTGTCTTTACCAGACGTCTGAGCTTTCTCATGAATGATTCTTCGACATATGCTTTGCTTTTGTCATTGAGAAGCACAAAGCCTTCGTTCTTGTTGTATGCAGCGAGAAAACTGTCGAGAGTCATTGTTTCTCCTGCTATCTCCACGCTTCCATCACCTTCGAGGAAGTCTATGCCTGATGAGAATGAGAAATGGATCTTCGGTCTCTGATATCGTATTTTATAAGCAGAAAGAACTTCTGCATGATAAAGCGCGAATGAAGCGATCAGGTCCTGAAAATGATTGGATAGGAATTCTTCTGCAAAAGAACCATCGATTATAAAGTAGCCGTTTTCTTCATAAACTGAGTTCTGTTTGCCTCTTCCGAGCATTTTTCTGAAAAGTCCAACGGGGTCGGCTCTGAAGAGAATATCACGTATTTCTACTGTTTTCTCTTTATCATCGATACTCACAGCTCTTATTATTCCTTTCTCCAGTACTGTACCAGCCTGAAAACCGTCGACATGGGCATCCGGTATTACATGGAGATAGCCATATTCATCTATTGCCTGGAATATCAGAGCAGGCTGTGCTGCTATCGGTTTTTTCTGCGTGCACTTGTAATTGCTGTATGAAATGAGCAGCGAATCAAAACGCGAGAGCAGGATGGAGAAGAACAGTGGCAGGTTCTCTTTCTTTATTCTCTCTTTGAGAATCTGGGGAAGATTATACTCTTCATCAGAGTCGGTGATGATCTCCACCAGTTCACTACCGACCAAGGCAACAGAATCAATGATTGTAGTGATGTTCTCGTCGTGGCCAGGAATTGAAAGGCTGAAAGAAACATCCTCTTCTTCTGAATATGCCCTGACTTCCAGAGGGGACAATCCTTCCCTGAGTGAAATCGGGTTCCCATCTTCATTCACAAGAAGAGACATCGATGCAGCGTGGCGCAGAAAACGGGAAAGAGAAGACATGATTTCTTTTTTGCCATGTGTCCACAACAGGTCATCAGCTTTCCTGAATGTGTTGTATTCCCTGATCAGGATTCTTTCATTTCCTGAAGCTGTACGGAAGTCTGGCTCAGTCCGCATGCCGTCCTGTGCCAGATAAACTTCTCCGTTGCTTGTGATTACAGCCTTTATTCCTTCCGGACTTGTTTTATTCTTCTGATTCATCTTTCAGCTATCATAATACAAGCATTGAAATGATTGCAGTGATAATCCCCGAAAATGATAGCGCTATGCTGCTTATTGCTCCGATATCTTCTCCCATTTCCAGTGCCTTTGATGTTCCGACGACATGGCTTGCTGTTCCTATGGCAACTCCTTGTGCAATTCTGTTTCTTACGCGGAAGAGACGTATCATGAAAGGCGCAAGTATGTTTCCTGCAACCCCGGTCAGCAGGAGCGCTGTCACTGTCAGCGATCTGATTCCTCCGAGAGATGTCGAGATGGCGATGGCAATTGGGGCTGTGACACTTTTGGGAACAAGGGATGCGGAGAGTGACTCATCAAGTCCGAAAAGTCTTGAAAGCAGTATGATTGAGACAATTGAGGCGAGACTCCCCGCGACCGTACCGGCAATAATCGAGAGCATATGCTCTTTTACAAGCTTTCTCATTCTGTATATGGAATAAGCCAGCATCGCTGTGACTGGTCCGAGAAAGAGATTTATAATTGCTCCTCCATTATTATATGCCGAAAACGGAATTTTAAATACAATAAGAATAGCTATTATGAGGAGTTCAGCAATCAGCAATGGATTGAATATGGCTTTCTTGGTTTTCTGGTTTATTTTAATCCCCAGATAATATGTCAGGATTGTGATAGCAATGCCGAAGAGGGGAGATGACGTTATAAGTTCTTTCATGCTTCTTCCTCCGCTTTTTTATGACTGATGGCTTCTACCAGCTCCACTGCTTTTGCTGAGACAAAGAATGTGATGAAGAGAGAGATTATCGAGATTGCGACAAGCGGCAGCCAGGAAGATTTCAGGATTTCCAGATTCTCTATTATTTCCACTCCTGCAGGGACGAAGAATAGTGCCATGTATCTGGAGAAGAAGGCGGAGCTGATTGCCAGATGCTCTTCTTTGACGATACGGGACCCCATGAGAAACAGGAGAAGGAACATAGCTATCAGAGTGCCGGGAAATGAAAAAGGCAGAACTGATGATATGGCTTCGCCCGAAAGCGTTAATACAAACAGCAGTGATAGTTCGACAAGGATTTTCATGGAAAAGAAGCATAGAAGCAGTTCATCTATTTGTCACTATGAAAAGATTGCCAAATGCTGTTTTTCGATTCAGACTTTCATGTTTTCCATGAATCTGAGGAGGTTATCCATTGTCAGGGAGATATCGCTTTGTGCCCTTTCCCTTGCTTTCTCATATGGTACAGCTACGCGATTTATCGAGAATATCCCACTGACCCCCTCGTCATAGACTCTGCTGATATCATCTCCGATATCACCGACTATGGCGACTACGGGTATCCCCATTTTCTTTGCTCTCCTCGCAACGCCGATAACGGCTTTCCCTTGCAGGGACTGCGTATCGATTTTCCCCTCGCCGGTGAAGATCATATCAGCCCCTCTGGCAAGATCATCGAAACCGGTAACCTCCAGAATTGTCTCGATTCCCATCTGCATTCTTGCAGAGAAGAAGGCCTTCATCCCGCCTCCCATACCACCGGCAGCACCGCTTCCTGGTATTTCCTGGACTTTTACGCCAAGCTCTTTCTCGATGACCGCAGCCAGTTTCTTCATCTTTGCATCCAGCAGCATGACCATATTGCTGTCAGCTCCTTTTTGTGGCCCGAAGACAGCTGCGGCTCCATTCGGACCGTAGAATGGGTTATCGATGTCACAGATAGCAGTAATCGGGATTGATTTTACCTTTTCATTCATCGTTGAGATGTCAATGTGGCAGATTCTGTCCAGAGTCTCTCCGACAGGGATAAAGCTTTTACCGTTTTCATCTGTGAATGTGACTCCGCATGCTGCAGCAGCTCCGCATCCAGCATCGTTTGTGCAGCTTCCTCCCAGTCCCAGCACAATTCTTTTTGCTCCGGCTTCAGCTGCAGCAAGAATAAGTTCTCCAACCCCATATGTAGAAGTTTTTGAAGGATCTTTTCTTCCTTGTACAAGAGGAAGTCCCGCTGAGGCCGCCATCTCTATCACTGCAGTCCTGTCTGGGGGCATGCCGAAGAAGCTTCCGATCTCTTGATTCCATGGTCCTCTGGTCCTGAGCCAGATTTTCTCTCCTCCTGATGCAGAGAGGAATGCGTCGACACTGCCTTCTCCTCCATCTGCGACTGGTATTGAAATTATCTGGCAGTCAGGATAATGGGCGAGGATACGTTCTTTCATTATTCTGATAATCTGTGTACTAGAGAGTGTTCCTTTGAAAGAATCTGGTATTAAGACGGCCTTTCTCATTGCTTTTTCATCCCACTGATATTTTCTCCCGTGTTGAAAGTATTTGCCACAATAATCATATGATTGCTGGTGAAGATGTCCTGAAAACACAGAAAACATCAGAAATCGATTATAACATGTTGGTTAAGGCTATGTTTTCAGGAAATCCGGTGCTTTGAAGGATTCAGACGGAGTGGATGTGCAAACATTGCTTATGGTATTGACGCATTCAAGCGCTTCCGCTATTATGAACCGACGGTAGCTCAGAGCATGGAGGGGAAAGTGTCCCCTTTTATGATGCTGTTGCGAAAATTTAACGGCTGATGCCGATGGAGATAAAAAATGGCTAGTTCAAAGAAGAAAGGTCCTGTAGAGAAGATTGCTCTTCAGTGCACAGAGTGCAAGCAGAAGAACTATACAACTCAGAAGAACCGCCGCAATACACCAAATAAGCTTGAGCTTATGAAGTATTGCCCGTTCGAGCACAATCATACACTGCATCTCGAGACCAAGATCAAATAATTTTTGTCTTGTATTCGTGGTGTGAGTAGTTCAGTAGCTCCAACGTTTAGAGCTTTGGTCTCTAATTC